>CAMOLY010000073.1 GCA_946619065.1 uncultured Clostridia bacterium
GGATGTCCTTGAACTGGCGGTAGACCGAGGCAAAGCGGACGTAGGCGACCTCGTCCAGGGGCTTGAGACGTTCCATGACCTGCTCGCCGATGAACTGGGAGGTAATTTCCCGCTCCAGAGAGTTCTGGACGAGACTTTCGATCTCCTTGACGATATTCTCCAGATCCTGCGTCGAAACCGGCCGCTTCTCGCAGGCGCGCAGCATGCCGTTGAGAATCTTGTTTCGGTCAAAGGGCTCGCGGCTGTTGTCGCGCTTAACCACGATGATCGGCAGGACCTCCACCGTTTCATAGGTCGTAAAGCGCTTCTGGCATTTGAGACATTCTCTTCTCCTGCGAATCGAGAGTCCGTCCTCGGAGTGGCGGGAGTCCACGACCTTGCTCTCCTCATATCCGCAATGCGGGCATTTCATGGGACACACCTCCGCGTGTTTTTTTCCATTATAGCAAATCCGCCTTGCCCTGTCCAGTGCTTTTTTCCTGCCTCCGGTCTGCACGCGGGGAGGCGATTTTTCTTTGGCAAAGCTTGCAATTCTACCGTGTGCCTGATATAATAAACTGAAATAATCTGTTTTCCCCCGTGAAAGAACGAAGGAGGATTCTCTATGAAACCAAGACTTTGGAAGCGCGCCATGGCGCTGCTCCTCGTGCTGGCCTCGCTGAGTGCCATGACCGCTTTCGCCGAGCCGGGCCCGACGCAGCCGGAGACAGGGTCTGAGCCGGAGCAGGCGGAAATTTCCGCGCTTCCGGATGCGGCAGATGCCGGAACAGAGCCCGACACCGCCCCGGAAAGTCCGATGAAAGGCAAGTCGGACAGCGAATTGACGGATCAGGAACTCATCGAGAAGTATCAAATTCCCGACGATTGGTCAAGGCGCGCCCTGATCTTCGCCCTTCGCCACGGCCTGCTTCCGATGGGTCCGGAGCTGCAGCTTCGGGCGACGGAGGAGGTCTCCCGCGGCAGCCTCGCTTATATGATCATGCAGGTTGCCGGGACGAAACAGGCCGGAGATCTCTCTGCCTTTACCGACATTTCGCCCTCCGACTGGAGCTATTCGTATCTGGCCCGGGCCTATGCCCTCGGGGCGATCAAGGGGACCTCTGCGACGACGATGTCTCCCCACGGGAAGATCACACGCGAGCAGGTCTTTACGATCCTGGCCCGTCTGTTCGGCCTGCGCACCAACGATAAATCCGCCATCTACAAATTCTCTGACTGGAAGTCTGTCAGCGACTGGGCCGCGCTGGATGTTTCCGCCATGATACAGGCAGGCTATGTGAAGGGCTCGGGCAGCAGACTCAACCCCAAGGGCAAAATCACCCGCAAGGAAGCTGCCCAGCTGTTTTACAATCTGCTGACCGGTCTGGGCAAGGAGATTCCCGCCTCCGTCACCGGCCGCTATGCGCTGTGTGCGGACACGGTGCCCGCAGGCACGGTTGTCAAAGGCGACCTGCTGCTGTGCAATGAGACAAACAAAATCACGCTTGATCATGTCAAAGTGACCGGACGCCTGATCGTTCAGGGCATCGGCGGTCTGCATCTGTATCTGAACGACTGTACGGTCGGCACACTGGTCCTTTGCAGAAACACGGTCACATATCTGAACGGCGGCAAGCATAACAAGGTCATCTGCAATTCCCAATACATTGATATCAAGACCGACGCAGAAAATCTGGAGATCTGGGACAGCCTTGTCTCGGTCGCGGCGGATACAACGGTCAAGCGCGCGGATCTGATGACCTCCAAATCCAGCTTATGTGTCAAGGGGACCGTGAAGGATGTTCATACCTGGGCCAACAAAGCCTATCTCTACGGCAAGGGAGCGGGCGTCGTTGAAACGCTGACCGTCCATGTGCCGACCGTCAAGCTGGGCATGACCGTCGGCAAGCGCATCAACGATTACCTCCCGGGTGTCTCCGACATCACGGCAACCAAGCTTGAGACGACCAAGGCCACGCTGTCGGAGCCGAAGGCAGCGATGTCGGTCAGGCTGGAGAATTTCCCCCAGCCGCAGCAGGAATATAACGTCGCATGGTACTGCGATTCCAAGCTGGTCTGGTCGGAAGACCGCGTCCTTCTGAAGGACGGGGATGTGATCAGCACAGAGGTTGACTTCTCTGCGTGGCTGAACGCGGTGGATCCGGCGGATTCCGTACCGATCGAATTCCGGCTCACCTGCGGCTCCGAGGAGCGGACCTTCTCCTACAGCGCGGACGTCAGCGACAACCTTGCCAAGGCGGCCAAGGCCGTCCGCACGCAGAACATCCAGGCAAAGGTTCTCTACAACTGCAATCTGTATTCCACCGGCTCCCTTACCGGCAAGATCGGCACGGTCCAGAGCGGAACCTGGGTTACCTATATCCTCTATGACAATAAAAACGGCAATTATTACAGCGCCAAGATCCGGCTTTCCAACGGAACGGTGGGCTGGGTCGCCCATTCCAATCTGCAGATTTCCACCGGGAAATTCTACGTCACCTGGGACTACTCCACCGCGGTCAAGGAGTACTGGGTCAACCACGTGAAGAAGGCGACCTCCTCCACCGGCTATCTGATCTGGGCCAGCCTCTACACCCAGCGGGTCAATATTTTCACCGGCTCCGCCGGAAACTGGAAGCTGGTGAAGTCCTATCCCTGCTCCAGCGGTCTGAACGTCAGCAATACGCCGCCGGAGGATAAGACGATCCAGAACAAGGTTGCGAAATGGTATTTCACCTCCGACGGCTACTATGTGGACCACGTCACGAACCTGGATGCCCGCGGCCGCGCCTTCCACTCCCGGCCCAAGAGTCTCAAAGACGGAAGCGTCACGGATTATGCAATGGGCTATCCGTCCTCCCACGGCTGCATGCGCATGATGGATGACGGCGTCCAGTACATCTACAACAACTGCCCGGTCGGGACGAAGGTCGTCCTCTATTGATCACCGGGCCGGCCGGCTGCGGAGGGCGAAAAAATGAAGCAGCTTCAGACGAAAACCTGGATCCTTCTGCTCTCTGCGGTGTGCCTGGCCCTGATCGGCCTGATGATCCTGCAGAAGCATAACGCGAAGCCGGCCAAAACCGCCGAGGTCTATCTCGAGGGGGAGCTGTTCCGGACCATCGACCTGTCCGAGGACGGCGTCTACCGGATCGAGAGCGACCGGGGCTGGAATGAGCTGACGGTCCGGGACGGAAAGCTTGCGGTTACCGCCGCCTCCTGCCCGGACGAAGACTGCGTCCGCTGCGGCTGGCAAAACAGCGGCCCGCCGATCACCTGCCTGCCGAACCGGATGACCGTGCGCTTCGGCGCCGCTTCAGAAGACGGCGTCGACGGTGTGGTACGATAAACCGGAAGAAGGATGAATCAAATGGAAGTTTCCTGCTCGTACGAGCGTACAATTACCCCAAGCATCTGCGATTATGACGGCAGGCTGTCTGTCCCCGACTGCTTCGGCCTGTTTATGGACGCCGCCGCGATCCATGCGGCGGAGCTGGGCGTCGGCATCGCGGACATGAGCCGCCGGGGCCTGTTCTGGCTGACGGTTCGGACCAAGGTGCATTTTCTGCGCAGACCGCAGATGCTGGAGCGCGTCACGGTTTGGACCCGCCCGATCGAACCGGAAAAGGTCCGCTCCATCCGGGAGTACCGGCTGACGAAGGACGGGGAGCTGCTGGCCGAGGGCAAGACCGAGTGGACGGTGGTGGAGATGCCGGCAGGGAAGATCCATCCGATGCAGGACGTCTTTCCGGAATCGGTCGAAATGGCATCCGCACCCGCCTTCGCCGAGCCCTTCTGCCGGATCGCCCCGGGTTTCCGGGCGGAGGAAGGCTTCGGCTCCTACACGGTGCGTTCGTCGGATATCGACGTGGGCGGCCACATGAACAACGTGGCCTATCTGCATGCCCTGTTCGGTATGCTCTCCGCGGCCGAGCGGAAGTCCCTGCCGCAGAACACGGTGGAAATCGCCTTCCGCGCGCCCTGCTTCGAGGGCGAGACCCTCTCCTGCTTCCGCCGCCCGGCGGAGCAGAGCGCGGAGTTCGCTATGGTCAAGCCGGACGGAACCGTCGGCGTGCTGGTCAAGGTCAGCTGACGGGCAAACAAAAAAATACGGGGCTGTTGCAAAATGCATAACCTTCAAAGATTATGCAGGCTCCCGGCAGGGGAAGTGTGAAGGGGGCGGTCTTGGAGCCCCCTTCACGTTCAATCACCCGCCCGCAGGCGATGGTTTTTGCCGGAATCGGCAAAAACCACAGGGCTCGTTGCAAAATGATTCATTTTGCAACGAGCCCGTGTTTTTTGTTATCCAAAGTTCCGTTTCAGCTTTTCAAAGAAGGACTTCTTTTTCGGCTGGGCTTTTTCGGTGGCGGTGTCGAATTGTCGCAGCAGATCCTTTTGCTGCTGGGTCAGCTTGGTGGGCGTCTCCACGACGACCGTGACATACTGATCCCCACGGTTCTTGTAGCCCACATAGGGGATGCCCTTGCCCTTCAGACGGAAGACCGTGCCGGTCTGCGTGCCCTCCGGCACGTTGTAGCGCACCTTGCCGTCCAGCGTCGGGACCTCAATCTCCGCGCCGCAGGCGGCCTGCGCAAAGGAGATCGGCATCTCGCAGTAGACGTTCGAGCCTTCGCGGGTGAACAGCTCATGGGGCCGGATCCGGACGGTGACCATCAGATCGCCGCTGGGTCCGCCGTTGGCGCCGGCATTGCCCTGTCCGCTGACACGGAAGGCCTGACCGTTGTCGATGCCGGCCGGAATCTCGACTTTCAGCTTGTGGCTGCGCTTGATCCTGCCCTTGCCCTTGCAGCGGGAGCAGGGATTCCTGATCAGCTTGCCCTTGCCGCCGCAGGTGGGGCAGACGGTGGTAGATTGCATCGTCATGCCCATGAAGCTCTGGGTGGTGCGGACCTGACCGGAGCCGTGGCACTGGGGGCAGGTTTCGGGCTGGGAGCCCGCCGCGCAGCCGGAGCCGCTGCACTGATCGCAGGTCTCGATCCGGGAGACGTTGATCTCGCGCTTGGTGCCGAAGGCCGCTTCTTCAAAGCTGACCTCCACCTGCGTCACAATGTTCTCGCCTCTGGCGGCGCGGGTGCCGCCGCGGCTGCTTCGCGCGCCGCCGAAGAAGTCCCCGAAGATGTCGCCAAAGCCGCCGAAGCCCTCGAACGGGTTTCCGCCGCCGAAGCCCTCAAACGGGTTTCCGCCTGGGTTGAAGTTCGGGTCCACGCCCGCGAACCCGTATTGATCGTACCGGGCCCGCTTGTCGGGATCGGAGAGCACCTCGTAGGCCTCGTTGATCTCCTTGAACTTTTCCTCCGCGTCCGCCTCATGGTTGACGTCCGGGTGGTACTTGGCGGCCAGCTTGCGGAACGCCTTCTTGATCTGGTCCTCCGCCGCGTTCTTTTCCACGCCGAGGACTTCGTAATAATCTCTCTTGTTTTCGTTCGCCATACGATTCACCTCTCTGGTGAAGAATAGGCAATAGTTGAATAGGCATTAGGCAATAGTGGACGAAAGACGCGAACAAGGCTGCGCCATCGTCGATCTCCTATTGCCTATTGCCTTATGCCTATTGCCTGAACTCAGTCCTTCACTTCCTCGAAGTCCGCATCGACGACGCCGTCGTCCGGCTTGCCGGAATTGGGCTGAC
Source organism: uncultured Clostridia bacterium (assembly GCA_946619065.1). Classification (GTDB taxonomy): domain Bacteria; phylum Bacillota; class Clostridia; order Oscillospirales; family Oscillospiraceae; genus JAFRPC01. Next base: position 5,630 of record CAMOLY010000073.1, read on the forward strand.
CGTTGAAGCCGGCGCCGGGGTTCGCTCCGCCCTGGGCGCCTTCCGGATTGGCCTGCCGGTAGAGCCGTTCAGCCAGCGGATAGAAGGCCTTCTGGGCTTCCTCGATCGCGGCCTTGATGGCAGCCACGTCGGTGCCCTTGTTGACTTCCTTCAGCTTCTCAATCGCAGCCTTGACGGGGGCCTTCTCGCTCTCGGAGACCTTGTCGCCCAGGTCGGTCAGAGACTTGTCAAGCTGGTAGGCGGTCTGGTCGGCCTCGTTGTGGGCGTCCACTTCTTCCTTGCGCTTCTTGTCCTCTGCGGCGAACTGCTCGGCCTCCTTGACGGCCTTGTCGATGTCCTCCTTGGAGAGGTTCGTGGAAGCGGTGATCGTGATGTTCTGCTCCTTGCCGGTGCCGAGATCCTTGGCGGAGACGTTCACGATGCCGTTGGCGTCGATGTTGAAGGTGACCTCAA
>CAMOLY010000074.1 GCA_946619065.1 uncultured Clostridia bacterium
GGTTTTGATCGTGACCGGTCCCGCTCTGTGGGCGCATGATATGCGCCCGGACGAAATGTTCCGCATCGACCGTAGTGGCCCGTGACCACACGGGCCATAGCGCGAAGCGCACGCTGCTTGCGGTGCGGGTATAACGGGGAGTATGGCTTGGCGGGGGTTATGGTCTGACGGGGCTATGGCTGACGGGGGTTATGGCCGCTGTGGTCAGCGGCCACTACGAGGTCAGCGGCCACTGCGGGTCAGTCAGCGGCCACTACGGGTCAGTCAGCGGCCACTACGGGTCAGTCAGCGGCCACTACGGTGACTCCTGTCCCCCTGGTCCTTACTTCCGGATGACCTCGAGGCCGCCCAGGTACTTGCGCAGGACCTCGGGGATCACGACGGAGCCGTCCTTCTGCTGGTTCTGCTCCACCATGGCCGGGAAGATGCGGGACGTGGCCAGGCCGGAGCCGTTGAGGGTGTGGACGTATTCGATCTTGCCGGTGGCCTCCCGGCGGAAGCGGATGCTGCCGCGGCGGGCCTGATAGTCCCGGGCGTTGGAGACGGAGGAGACCTCCTTGTAGCCGTTCATGGACGGGATCTGGATCTCGATGTCATAGGTCCGGGCCATGGAGGCGGAGCAGTCGCCTGCCGCCAGCTTGACCGTGCGGAAGTGGAAGCCCAGGCCCTTGACCAGGTTTTCCGCCTTATGGACCAGCTCCTCGAATGCCTCGTCGGACTTCTCCGGCAGGGTGTACTGGAACATCTCGATCTTGTTGAACTGGTGGCCGCGGACCATGCCGCGCTCCTCGGCGCGGTGGGAGCCCGCCTCCCGGCGGAAGCAGGGCGTGTAGGCGAAGAGCTTGTGGGGCAGGTCGGATTCGTTCAGAATCTCGCCTCGGTGGAGGGAGGCGAGGCCCGTCTCGGCGGTGGGGAGCATGAAGTGCATCCGCTCGTCGGTGGGATTGGCGATTTTGTAGACCTCGTCGGCGAACTTCGGGAACTGGCCCGCGGTTTCGCCGCACTGGTACTCCAGCATCAGCGGCAGAAAGACCATCTCGTAGCCGTCGTGCAGGTGGCAGTCGATGAAATAGTTGAGCAGGGCCCACTCCAGGCGGGCGCCGAGACCGGTGTAGATCCAGAAGCCGGTTCCGCCCAGCTTTGTGCCGCGCTCGTAGTCGATCAGATGCAGGTCGGTGCACAGATCCACGTGGTGCTTCGGCTCAAAGTCGAAGCTGTGGGGGGCGCCGTAGTAGCGCAGGGGCTCGTTGTTCTCCTTGCCGCCGGGCTTGAGATCGGGGTCGGGGAGGTTCGGCAGACTGAGCATCCAGGTGCGGTACTCGGCCTCCACGTCGGTCAGGGCCGTGTCGTTTTCGGCGATCTGGGCCTTGAGCTCCGCCATCTGCTTAAAAATCGGAGCCACGTCCTGTCCGGCCTTTTTGAGCACCGGGATCTGCTTGCTGACCTTGTTCTGCTCAGCCTTTTTGGTCTCTGTGGACTGAATGAGCTCCCGCCGTTTGGCGTCCAGCTCCAGAATCCGGTCGACGGCCTCGTCGCAGTCCACCAGCTTGGCCCGAAGCAGGCGCTTGACCTCCTCGGGGTTGTCCTTGATTCGTTTGATATCCAGCATCGTAAATACCTCGGTTTTCCTTTGATGTCCTGTGAAACATGATTTGATTTTATTTGTAATTTACGTCGACCCATTCCATCCAATCCTTTTACGCATCAAAGCGGAAAAGGATGGAGTATGCCTGGAACTTATAAGTGAATTGAACTGTACGGAATTCTGTATACTCGATCACATCGGGCAGACCAATTGTCTCAATTACGTTCTTCATGGAGTCCTGGCTATGAATGACCGCCGATTTTTCTGGAAGTTCTATCGAAAAGCTCATAACAGGAACCTTCGTTTTGGTTTTTGTGTAATAGTACGGCGTTAAGATATCATAACCAAACGCAATTGCTGCAGACGCATCATGGCCGGTTTTCATGTTTGCACGAAAGCCACCGCCGTTCTTTGTAAACGTGGCGGGGAAAGTCGGATATTCCTGACTTGTATGATAATCGGCATTCCAGCCATCCGCGGTCAGCTCGCCGAGGGTAAATGGGCAGTCATAATACGTTCCGTCCTCAAGTTTCAGACGGAGCGTGCCGGGATCTTCCAAAACGTGATCCTTCCGCGTATAAGTATAAAGGGTAGAAATGTATCCTTTTTCGGTGCCTGTGTAGGCGGCAGGATCGACCAGCAAGTCAATGTGGGCCCGAAAGTCCTCTGTACTTTTGAAGAAAATACCGCCTTCCCTTGCGGACTGTACGGAATCCTTCTCCGAAGCGGTGCAGCCGCTCAGAAAAAACATCAAGATAAGCTGCAGAACCATTCCGACAATTGCGCTATGACGCACCAGACGCTTGACCGCTTCGTTCTTTTCCCTGATTCGTTTGATATCCAGCATCGTAAGTACCTCGGTTTCTTCGTTCCGTACGGAAAAGAGTCAGACGGATGTCTTTTATGACGTTCTCGTCTCCGATCTTCCAAAAAACGACGGCCCGGTGGTTTTCCCTGTTTTTGAAAACACCGGTATTGCCTCCGTTCTGTCAGTCAACGGCCAGAGTCTCGTACCAATCCAGCTCGCTGGGCGAGAGCAGATCCTTTAAGGGCTCGATTTGTTCCAGATAGGTTTTGACGGCCTCCAGATCGCCTTCCTCATTGGCGGCGACGGCCTTCTGCAGCAGCTCGCTGACGGTCACGGCGTCCTCGGCGCGCTTGGTCAGCTCCGTGACCTGCGATTCGGCGGCGATCCGCGCATCCGCCAGCTGGGACTGCAGATCCGCGATCTGGGATTCCGCTGCGGCGCTGGCCTCGGCGGCCTCGGATTCCAGGGCGGCGTACCGGGTTTCGGCCTCAGCCTGCTGCGCGGTCAGCGTGTCGATCTGGGCGGCCTGCGCGTCGGATTTTTGCTTCAGCGCGTCATATTCGTTCTGCATCTCCTGAATGGTGCGGTTCAGGTTGGCGGAGGTCTTCTGACTGTCGTCCTTCAGGGCGGCGTTCGAGGACTGCAGCTGGCGGTTCTCGATCACCATGGACAGGGCCACCAGCAAAAACGCGACGGCAAAGAGAATGGACAGATACGTCACCAGGGCGACGCGGCGCTTGCGGGAGAGGGCTGCAGCCGTGCTTTGCTCCGGCTCGGCCGCCGGGACGGATGCTTGCTGATTGTCTTTGTTTGGTTCAGCCATGATCGGATTCCTCCTTGATGGAAAGCTTTTGCAGTGCCAGGAGCAGACGGTTGAGATCGTCCGTTCCGTAAAATTCCAGCTCGAAGCGGCCTTTGCGCTTCCCGCTGACGATCCGCACCCTGCGCCCCAGACGGCGGCTCAGTGATTTTTCGCAGTCGGCGATGTAGTCCACCCGCATCGGCTTGTCCTGCGCGGGCTTTTTTGGCGCGGCGAGATTCTTGCAGAGGGTTTCGGCCTGGCGGACGGACAGCTGCAGGGCGATGATCCGCTGGGCGGCCTGCTTGCGGAGCGCCTCGTCCTCCAGGCTGAGCAGGGCTCTGGCGTGACCCGGGGAGAGGGTGCCGGCCCGGACCAGGTCCGCCAGCTCCCCGGACAGGGAGAGCAGACGGAGGCTGTTTGCCACCGCCGGGCGGGAACGTCCCACGCGGCGGGCCACTTCCTCCTGGGTCATGCCGTATTCCTCCATCAGGGTCCGGAAGCCGGCGGCCTCCTCCATCGGGTTGAGATCCTCCCGCTGGAGGTTTTCCACCAGGGCCAGCTCCGTCACGGTCTTGTCGTCGGCCTCCAGCACCAGGACCGGAACCTCTTCCAGTCCGGCCATTCGCGCGGCGCGCCAGCGGCGCTCGCCGGCGATGATCTGGTAGTAGCCGTTCTCCCCCTCCCGGACGGTCAGGGGCTGAATGATGCCGTGCTCGGCGATGGAGTCCGCCAGCGCCTGCAGGGCCTCCGGGTCGAATTCCCGGCGGGGCTGCAGGGGGTTCGGTTCGAGCCTCCGCAGGGGCAGACTGCGGATCTCGCCCTCGGCCTCATCCAGCCGGGAGTCCTCGATCAGCGCCCCCAGTCCGCGGCCCAGACCGGTTGGTTTCTTTTTCATCGTAATCCTCCTGTGCGCTTGGCGCGCATGGCATGAATTGGTCAGCGGTTCCGCAGGATTTCCTCCGCGACGGCCTGATAGGCCGTCGTGCCGCGGCTGCGCCGATCGTATGCCAGCGCGGGAAGGCCGTAGCTCGGCGCTTCGGCCAGACGTACGTTGCGGGGAATGGCGGCGGCGAAGACCTTGCCGGGGAAGAACCGCCGGACCTCCTGCGCCACCTGATTGGAAAAGTTCGTGCGGCCGTCGTACATCGTCAGCAGAACGCCGAAGATGGATAGGCCGGGGTTCAGCCGTTTTTTGACGGCCCGCATCGTGGCCATCAGATCCGACAGCCCCTCCAGGGCGTAGTATTCGCACTGGACCGGGATCAGGATCTGATCGGCGGCGCACAGGCCGTTGAGCGTCAGCAGCTCCAGCGAGGGCGGGCAGTCGATCAGAATGTAGTCGTACCGCTCCCGGAGCGGGGCCAGGGCGCCGCGCAGCACATATTCGCGACCCTCCATGCCGGTCAGCTCAATGGAGGCGCCGGCCAGCGCAGCGGTGGAGGGGATCACGTCGCCCCAGTCGGTGGAGACGATGGCCTCCTCCGCCGGAATGCCGTTGATGATGACGTCGTAGGAGCTGCGCTTCGCCCTGCGGCTGACGCCCATGCCGGAGCTCGCGTTGGCCTGGGGGTCAAAATCGCAGAGCAGGACGCGGGCGCCGTTCTCGTGCAGGGCTGCGGTCAGGTTGACCGCGGACGTGGTTTTTCCCACGCCGCCTTTCTGATTGACGACCGCAACAATAACACCCATGCGCGCACCTCCTTTGATTCCATTATGCATCATAGCATAAACCGCCGGAAAAAGCAAGAAAAAACGGTCGCCCCCCGGCAGAAGACGGCAGAAATATGGGGACGGGGATCATGAGTCACCGTAGTGGCCGCTGATCCGTAGTGGCCGCTGACCTCGTAGTGGCCGCTGACCACAGCGGCCATAACCTCCGTCGGCCATAACCCTCGTAATATCCGCACCTCAAGCAGCGTGCGCTCCGCGCTATGGCCCGTGTGGTCACGGGCCACTACGGACGCTTGCGTGATCCTCCGTCGGGGCGCATATCATGCGCCAACGGTGAGAGAGCTGTCGCGTGATGCACCGCGCCGATTGCGGAACATACGGTGAGATACGGGCTGCGGCGGCTTAGATCGTTCCCGGTCCCGCGCCGTGGGCGCACAGTGTGCGCCCGGACGAAGGGAAACCCGGCTCACCGCGCGATCAAAACCACCGAAGCCGGTCCCGCGCTGTGGGCGCACGGTGTGCGCCCGGACGAAGGGAACCTGGCTCACCGCTGCCGCTGAACAGAAGACGGCGTGTGTTTCACGTGAAACACACGCCGCAGGAAACGGGATCCAGGACGCGGACAGCCTGCAAGCCCGGTCGGAAACCGCAGCGTCAGCCTCCCGCCGGTTCCGTCTCGCGCAGGAGCTCCGGCGGGATCCAGGACGCGGACAGCCTGCAAGCCCAGTCGGAAACCGCAGCGTCAGCCGCCCACCGGTTCCGTCTCGCGCAGGAGCTCCGGCGGGATCAGGGCCGGGTCGAACATGACCTCGGAGTGGTTGTCCAGGATCAGCTCCT
>CAMOLY010000075.1 GCA_946619065.1 uncultured Clostridia bacterium
CGTTGCCGCTGGTGGGGTTCTTGTAGTAGACGCCGGGATAGGTGTCGATGTTCAGAATGGGAACGCCGTTGTTGGTAAGATCGGGGTAATAGAAGAAACCTGCGATATAACCGCCGGAGCCGTTCCAGCCGTCGTCAATATTGTAATAAAGCATGTTCAGCTTTCCGTCGCCGGAAGAGCCGTTGGTGTGATTGCCGAAGGAGGACTGCATCAGGTCAAACTTGGAGTCAAATTCATTGGCTGCCATCTGGGCAAAGGAGGAATCGATCTGATCCAGCGGGTAATAGGTGCCGGTGGTGGAAGTCGGGGTCCAGATGTAGCAATGCTGACCGACATAAAGGCACTTAAACTGCAGAGAGTACGAGGAGGAGTTGTTCACGTTAACGAGCTTGAATGTTTTGGTGTCGCCAACATTGTAGGAGGCTCTGGTGGGCTCCGGCTCGGGTCCGATCTCGGCCGTCTGCGCGATTTCGGCCATCCGGGCATCCACGTCGATCTTATAGAAGGGCCTTTCAGGATCCAGGGGCTTTCTGGTCTGGACATTGGAGCTGGTTCCAACGCTGGTCTCGATCAGGCCGGTCATCGTGCCGGTGGAGTAGGAGGTGGAGGAGGAGGTTGCGGGGTTGTAGATCACAACGTAATCGCCCTCGTAGCCGCCGGCGGCGTTGTCATCAATGATGATTGAATTGTGTACCGCCCGGACGGGCTCTGCCTCGTGCTCTGCAGCAGGCTCAGCCTCCAGTGCAAATACAGGGAACATGGAGAGAACCAGGCTGAGAACCAGGACAACAGACAGAAGAATGCGGAAACGCTTCATTGGAAATCTCCTTTCAGATTTGTCTTTCGCCGGGATAATCAGAAATACCGCGGGAAAAGTGGCTTTGCGGAATGGATAGAACGACCAACCTCCTTTTGTGAGAAATGACAAATAACGCTTCAAATTGAAGCTCCTATTCGTGCTTTTTTATTATAATCCCGTGCTGTGAAAAATCAAGCGAAGATTCTGAGAAGAATGAAAAACAATCCGAAAATGAAAGAAAGTCCCCGCCTGACAGGGAGGCGGCGTGCCGGCCGAATCCCGAAGGAGGCACGGCCACGGAATCACCAAAACTACATTTGACATGTCGAAAAACAGAGCTATAATGGAGATAATCCGGAAAGCTTGAAAGAATCAGCGAGTTGATTTCACTGTTTTGCGATATAGATTAAAATTTATATGATAGACTGGTGAACATATCGTGAAGGCAAGGATGAGAGACTTCGGCAACAAGGCGGGCGTCTGCAGGCAGTGTCTGAATCAGCGCTATGGCACGTCCCTGCTCCCGTCGGATTGCCGCTATTCCACCTATTCGATGCTCTGCCCGGGCTGCAATCAGATGCATCAGATTCCGATCGGCTTCCGGTTTCGGGGAAAGATGAAGATTATCCTGAAAAAATAGAGAATCGAAAATGCGGAAGCATGCAAAACCCGCGGCGGGTCGGCCCGAATGAGCCGACCCGCCGCGGGTTTTGTGTGCCTTACCGGTACAGCACCCGGAGACCCTTGATATAGAGTGCGTTGACCTGGGCGACCACGGGATCGCCCACTGCGCAGTCGATGTCGTTGACATCCACCACCGCGTGCACCATGCCGACATGGCCGAGCACGCGGCATTTCTTTCCGCCGACGGAAACGAGCACCTTGCGCGGGAAGAAGAAATACCGGATGTTTTTCAGAATGTTGCGCAGGCAGTCGCGTTTGCGCCAAAGATCGTTTTCCCGTTCCGCGGTAAAGCCGTTGTACCAGCCCAGCCCGATTACCGCGACCTTGATCGGCGCCTTGGCCTTGAAGCCGGCGCCGTAGCCGATGGTCTGTCCCTTCGGGATGGTGCGCAGGGCGTCGATCGTGCACTCGGCATATCCGATTTTTTTCAGTCCGAGCCGTTCCTTGAAGCTGAGCCTGCCCAGGAAGGCCGAGCCGATGCGGACGGCGTCCATGTGCATCTCCGGATGGCGGACAAAGGCATGGGAATTGCAGCAGTGCGCCATGCCGGTCTCATAGCCGGCCTCGTTGATCTTGCCGATCAGCTCCGTGAAGCGCTCATACTGCTGCTTTGTGGCCTTCTCGTTGCAGAACGCGCTGTGGAAGTGCGTGAAGATGCCGGTCACCGCGAGGCTCTTCATAAACTCGTAGACCGAGACGATCTTGTCCAGCTCCTCCGGCAGGAAGCCGAAGCGGCCCATGCCTGTGTCGATGCACAGGTGCACCTCCGCCATCGCGGAGCGCTCCGCCGCGATTCCGTTGACCGCCACGGCGGTCTCGTAGGACCCGACGGTCAAAATCGCGTTGAGATCCAGCAGATCGTTGATTTCCGCCGGGTCCGCCGTGGAGCGGAGCATCAGGATCGGGGCGTCGGGATAGAGCGCCCGGAGCTGTTCGACCTCCTTGACCTCGGTGACCGCGAAGCGGTCGATGCCGTTTTCATAGAGGATTTTGGAGAAGGGGGCCAGGCCGATGCCGTAGCCGTTGCCCTTGAGCACGCCCCAGATCGGAACCGGACCGGCGAAACGGCGGATTGCCTGGATGTTGTGAATGAGCGCTTCCCGTTCGACGACGTATGCTTTCATGGCGGCACCTCTTTCTCTTGCGTTTTTTGCCCAGGGGTTATTTTCCGCGGTTTTTGATCAGATAAACTTTTTTTCGCACTTCCTTGAAGGCGGAGGTGGATTTTTCGATGACCCGGTACCAGAATTTGTTCAGTACCAGGTCCAGCTCTCCGACGAACTCGGTGTAATCGCCGTTGAAGCCGCGCTTAAATTTGACCAGACCGTAGAGCGGGTGATCCTCGCCCACGTCGCCGGGAACGCCGCGGAAGTCATAGACCCGGCAGCCGGTCTCAATTGCCCAGCGGATCATCTCCCACTGCAGCAGATAGTTGGGCATGTAGTTGCGGTGCTCGTTGGAGCTGGCGCCGTAGAGGTACCAGACCTTGTCGCCGTAGTGGATCGCGAGAGTCCCGGCGATGGGGACTGCTTTTGTGGTTCCGTCCGCCTGCGGCTCGTCCAGAAAGGCCATATACAGCCGCGCGTGCTCGCCGAGATTGTCCAGCATGTCCGCGAAATACTGCGGCTCCCGGGTGACGAAGCCGTCGCGCACGCCGGTGGTCAGCATGAGCTTGCCGAATTCCGGGACCATTTCCTTGCCGCAGATTTCCACCCGGACGCCCTTGCGCTGCGCCAGACGGATGTTGTAGCGGGTCTTCTGGTGGAAGGAGGCCAGCAGCTCGTCCTCGCCCCGGCCGTTCAGATAGAGCCGGTAGACGTAGCGCGGCTGGATCGCCTCGAACTTCGCGCCGCCGGACTTGAGGATGAAGCCGTACTTTTGCATGTAGTCGGAGAAGGCGGTCTCGGAGGAGGGAATGTCGGGATCGATCTTAAAGACGTAGGCGTGATATTCTTTCGCCAGCTCCTTTGCCTTGGCAAAGAGCTCGTCCATCGTGGCGTAGTCGTCGATGTCGCAGACCGGCCCGCGGCTGGCGTACATCATCGTCTTGCCGAAGCCGGGCATTTTGCGGATCAGGACGGACAGCGTGCCCTTGATGGCGCCGTCTTCTCCGCGGCAGGCAATCGCGCGCCAGGTCCAGGCGGGCTTCTGTTTTGCCCAGTAGGAGCTCTGCGCGAAGTTGCCCTTCGGATGTCCCTGGACGAATGCCTCGTATTCTGCAACGGTAGTTTGGTTGATCAGTTCGGTCATGATACGGCCCTATTCTCCCTTATAATAATTCTGTGCTTCCATCTTACCACATGGCTGCCGGATTTGCAAGCGCTTTTCGGGCAGTCCGGCCCGGCGCCGGGATTATCTGGAGTCGACGTTGCTGTAGACCGTAAAGGTTTCGGAGCCTGTGCTGCAGACGAGGTGATACACGACCTTTGCCCGGTGGTCGGCGTAGCCGGCGTCGAAATCGATATCCGTCGCGAGAAGGGAGCCGGAGGCGCTTCTGGTCAGATAGTCCTGCCCGTTGATGTAGATGTTGCGCCACATTCCGTTGATCCTCCGCTGCAGGTAGATCGTGGCAGAGATGGAGCTGATTCCGCTGACGCCCTGGCACCAGAGCGAGATGGTCCCGTCTCCGTTGCTCTCAATGGTGAGGTAGGCGTATGCCGAGATTGCATAGGTGTATTCGGGAATGTCGGGTTCCGGCTCCGGCCCGGACGGCTCCTCCGCAAAGCAGGGCAGGGCGAGACTGAACATGAGCAGAACGGCCAGGAAAAGGGAAATGCGTTTCTTCATGCAGGGTTCCTCCTTTATGAATTGTCTGTTATGATTGAGCGGGATCCTTTCACCCGTCGGAAGGATCGAGCGCAATCAAATGAACGCTCCCGATGATTTTTGAGACGGTCTCCGTGTCCGGATCGGGGACGTTCAGGGCGTAGAAATATGTGCCGTCCGTCCACAGATAGACCGCGTCTTCAGAGCCGATCAGATTGTCCATTTCCACAGTCAGCACCCAATGCCCGCCCAGGCAGACGCTTTGGGTCCGGACATTTTCCGAGTTTACCGTGAAGCCGGATGCGGGAGAATGCCCGTCACGCCCCGAAACCCGCAGCGCGCTTTGCGTGAAGGTGAGATACAGACCGTCGTCGGACTGATAGATCCGCATGAATGAGCCTGCGCTTTGATGTTCCGCCGTCATCGCATAGCCGTCCGGAATAAAACCCGGCGCATAGCACGTTATAATTCTTCGCGGCGCCCGGTCGAGCGCATCCTGGGGGAAGGTAAAGGAATACGCGGTTCCGCTGTCATGGAGGAAGAAGCCCAGCGCTTCCTCCCGCAGGGCGGGGACGGCTGCGAAAACGGTGGCTGCCAGAAGAATTGCGATCAGGATCGCGACCAGCACACGCTTCCAGGCGGTATTCACATATTTCCAGGTTCTTCTGCCGGCCTTCCTGGTCAGCCGGGCCGTCGCCGCCCGGTATTCGGCGGAGAGCAGTACCGGCCCGTTTTCCTGCGCCAGGACCCGCTGATACCGGGAGAGGACGGCGTCCGTCAGCGCGGCTTCAAAGACGCTGGATTGTTTATGGGACATCCACGATCCCCTCCTTTCTGCAGAGCTCTTTGAGCAGCTGCCTGGCGCGACTCAGCTGCTGCCGGACGGCGGACGGGTTTCTGCCGAACAGCTTTGCGATTTCCCGGGTGCTTTGATGGTATACATAATAGTGGAGCAGGACGTCCTGATATTTTTCGTCCAGCTGTTCGATCGCGTGGACAAGCCGGTCGTAGTCGTCGGCGTTCCGAATTGCCTCAAAGGTCGGATCCGCACCGGACGGGAGCCCGACGTATTCCGAAAGATCAAGGGGGATTTCCGTTTTCTGTTTCTGCCGGATGCGCAGTGCGGCATACTTCGCGCAGCTCAGCATATAGACGTGGGCCGCGCTGAGACTGTCCGACGGGATCTTTTTGAAGCTGACGGCAATGCCGTACAGCGCGTTCTGAACGGCGTCCTCTGCCAGCTGGGGGTCGTCCAGGATGCTCCGGGCGATCCGGATCAT
>CAMOLY010000076.1 GCA_946619065.1 uncultured Clostridia bacterium
GCGCCTCCGGCGCTATAAAATGCTTTTTAAAGCATTTTATTGGCGTTCAGTATGACGCATAAAATTCCGCCCGCTTCCCATCATCCGGGAGGCGGGCGGAATTTCTGCGCCGCAGAGCAGGATCATTTTTCAGACGGAACTGTGCCGTCGTTGTCCACCTGCTTGCCGTAGACGACGAAGCGGGTGAAGAGGAACTCGGTGACGAAGTTGAGCAGCATCATCAGGATCTGGACCAGGTTGCCGTTCCAGCCGCACTGATCGGTCAGATATCGGCCGCCGAAAACCGACACCGGCGTAAAGACGCAGTAATAGGCGAAGACCTTGAGCATGGCAACCGGGACGTTCGCAGCCGAGTGGAAAGTATACTTCCGGTTGATTGTAAAGTTATAGACCACCGAGAGCACCAGGGAAATCAGATAGGCCGGCCACCAGGACCAGTGCAGGACGTTGTACATCAGCAGGAAGGTACCCTCCTGGATGATGCCTGCAGAGATGGAAAACAGGGTGAACTTCAGGGCGCGGATTTTTTCTTTTCGTTCGATTGTCATTTCCTTCGCTTCTTTCTAACGTTTTCTTTTTGGTGCTATCTTTTTTTCGGATTCTGTGCTATGCTGTTTTTGAGGTGATAATATGCCGAAATCGGAAAACCAGAAGATCAAGCTGCTGATCATCAAGGAGTATCTGGAACAGAACACAGACGAGAGTCATCCCGCCACAACCGCCGAGCTGCTGAATTATCTGGAGCACCGGGGTATTCCGGCCGAAAGGAAGAGCCTCTACCGGGACATCCAGTGTCTGGAGGAATTCGGCTGCGATATCATCCGGACGACCGGCAAGAACGCAGGGTACGCGATCGGCGCGGGTACGTTTGATCTCCCCGAGCTCAAGCTGCTGGCAGACGCAGTGCTTTCATCCAAATTTCTGACGGAAAAGAAATCCGCACAGCTGATCCAGAAGCTCGGAACCCTGACCAGCCGGTATCAGGCGCTGGAGCTGCGGCGCTCCATGGTGGTCAGCGGCCGCGTCAAGTCCATGAACGAGAGCGTGATCTACAACGTTGACGACATCCATCAGGCCATCCTTGCCAACAGTCAGATCAATTTCCGCTATTTTGAATGGGACCGGGACAAGCAGCGGGTGTACCGGAAAGGCGTCCGCACCGCCAGCCCCTATGCCCTGTGCTGGGACGACGCAAATTATTACCTGATCGCCCACACCGAGGAGCACGGGCTGACACACTTCCGCGTGGACAAAATGACACAGATCCGGCAGACCGGAGAACCCAGGGTGCAGACGGAAGAAACGCGGAAGCTCGATCTGTCCACCTATTCCAAAGAAGTCTTCGGCATGTTCAGCGGTTCACCGGTCACGGTGCGGATGCGGTTTGAAAACAGTCTCGCCGGCGTGGTAATCGACCGGTTCGGAAAGGAAATCATGCTGATTCCGGACGGCCCGGACCACTTCACCTGCATGGCGGAAATCCGGATATCGCCGATCTTTTACAGCTGGATCGCAGAATTCGGCACCCGTGTCAGGTTGCTTTCGCCACAGTCGGTGGTCGACGGGTTCAAGGAAAACTGCCGCGCGATTCTGGAGCTGTACGACAATTCTCAGCCCTGATTCTCCAGCCGGTCGATCATCCGGATCACCGCGGCCGGCACGTAGGCGGAGATGTCCTTGTGGTAGCCGTGCAGCTCCTTGACCATTGTGGAAGAGACCGCGATGTTGTTGGCACGAAAATAGACGTATTCAAGATCCGGATTGATCAGCTTGTTGACCGCGGCGATGTTCTCTTCGTAGTTGTAATCCATGTTGTTGCGCAGACCGCGGATCATGTAATCGGCATGAAATACGTGGGCGAATTCGGCGACCAGTCCCTCCCAGATGCGCACCTCACAGTTGGAGATCCGGTTTTCCAGCAGCGTTTCGCGGATGGCCTCGGCGGTCTGCTGCGCGGGAAAGCTCCGGCGCTTATCGGAATTGACGCCGATGACAATGTAGAAATAGTCAAAAATCTCGGAGGCCTTTCGCACCATGTCCAGATGGCCGTTGGTAAAGGGGTCGAAGGAGCCCGGATAAATTGCCGTTTTTCCCATAACTGAGTCCTTTCATTCGGACGCCGGGATTTCCGGCGTCCGCTGTTTTTTCGGCAGAATCATCGGGTTCCACCGGCCATAGCGGTAGTAAAGCACAAACAGAATGCAAAGCAGGATGTTATGCCCGATCATGCAGGCCCAGGCGGAGACAAGGCCGCCGTCAAAAAAGCGTGTGCAAAGGAAGGTTCCGAAAATCCGGACGCCCCACATGCCGACAACATTGAAGGCGAAGGGCGCCCTGGTCTTGCCGGCTCCCTGCATCATGCCCTCGATCACGATGGACACGCCGTAGATTGGTTCGGAAAGTGCTACCATGCGCAGAACCGTGCTGCCGAGGGCGATCACCTTCGGGTCATGGCTGAAGATGCGAACCATCTGCGGGGCAAAGGCAAAGAGCAGACCGCCGGAGATGACCATCATGCCAACCTCCAGCGCAATGATCAGAACGGTCAAATCCTTCAGTCGCTGCCGGTCGCGCGCACCGATCGCGTTGCCGGTCAGGGTTGCAGCAGCCGCCTGCATGCCAAAGCCGGGGATGTAGAACGCAGACTCCACGGTGTTGGCGACGGTGTGGGCAGCGGTGGCGAGGTCGCCGATGGAATTAATCATCGAGGCGAAGACAACATACCCCAGCGAGGTCGCAAAACGCTGGAGCATGTTCGGGATCGCGACACGCATGCAGGGCCGGAGCACGCCGGCGTCCGGCCGGAAGGAGTGGCCCCGCGGAGAAATCGTCTTATGTCGGAACAGGGCTGCCGTGATCACGATCCCTCCCAGCGTGAAGGCAATCGCGCTGGCAATCGCCGCACCGGTCACACCAAGGCCGGCGCCCCAGAGGGTGACGCGAAGGCCGAAGATCCTGACCGTCCGCGTCCGATAGATGAGGAAGAAATTCAGGATCACGTTGATCAGGTTCATCACGACGCCGACCGCCATCGGTTTCTTCGTGTCGCCAGCGGCGCGCAAAACCGTTCCGAAAATCATACTGGCCGTGCGGAAGAGCATCGGCAGGTAGAGGATCCGGAAGTAGCGGGCGGCCATCGGGCGCAGGTCCTTGCCGACCTGCATCCAGCCGGGGACAAAGTCCGCAAGGCCCACCGTCAGAACCGTAAAGAAGCTTCCGGTCACCAGGACGGCAAGAACGGACTGGGCAGAGGCTTTCTTCGCACGGTCCGGGTCTTCAGCGCCGAGTGCTTGAGAAATATAGGCCAGGAAGCCGATCCCAAAAGCGGAAATGGTACTTCCTACGAGCCAGTTCACCGTCGTCGTCGAACCAACGGCGGCGGTCGCTGCGGTGCCAAGCTGGCCGACCATCGCTGTGTCGATATACTGAACGAGGGTATGCATCAGCTCCTCGAGCATCGTCGGCCAGGCCAGGGCGAAGACAACCGGCAGAAGTCGGCGCAGTCTGGAGATTCTGTCTTTCTGAATCATAAAAAACCTGTTCTGCGGAGGTTCCGGTCAATGCCTCCGCGTCATGCATTTTGATAGAGCTCCGGGCAGACCTGGCGGATCTTCTGCCGGACGGACAGCAGATCCAGGAAGGTCTCCGGGCGCTTGGACAGATCCCGCAGCAGTGCAGAGGGATGGTAAATTGCGGTGTACCAGACGCCGCCTTTTTCCACCCACTGGCCATGCTGACGGGTGATCCGGTAGTTCGATTCGATCAGCGCGGCAGCGGAGATCCGGCCGAGACAAACAATGATCTTCGGCTCCAGCAGCCGGATTTGCTCATAAAGATAGCCGATGCAGGCCGTCTGTTCTTCCGGCTTCGGGTCCCGGTTTCCGGGCGGACGGCACTTGACGATGTTGGCAATGTAGCAATTGTGCCTGCCAAGATCGATGATCGAGAGCATCTCGTCCAGCAGCTTCCCGGCCGCGCCGACAAAAGGCTCACCCTGCAGATCCTCCTGCTGGCCCGGGCCCTCCCCCACAAAGAGCACCGGCGTGCGCTGCGGGCCGACTCCGAAGACCAGTTTGTGTCTTCCTTCGCCGAGCGCACAGGCACGGCAGGCTTCACAGCGGGAACGGAGTTCTTCCCAGTCCCTCTGCGCGCTCATAGCCCGTTTCTCCCGCGGAAGCGCTCTTGACTCCGCTGTCTGGCGGCCTCGCGCTCCCGGCGGCGACGGATCTGCCGTCTGCGAACCGCGCGGTAGATCAGGTTGCGGACAACCAGCAGCAAAAACAGGCCGGCCAGAACCAGAACAGGGAGATACCAGTAGTGCAGAATCTTTTGAACCGTGGAGCGCTCAGCCACAGGCTTGTCGTTTCCGGTGAGCTTGGACCACGCCCGATCCAGCTTCTGGACCTTGACCTCGGTCAGCGTAATCAGATCCGTCTCGCCAACCCGGTCGCCGTCGTAGGTCATGATCAGTCTGCCGACCTTTTGTCCCTTTTCCAGCGGAGCTTCAAGGGCCTTGTCGCTGTCATAGACTTCCTTCCAGCCAACCAGATCCGGGTCGTATTCCTTCGGCAGCAGATAGCTCACATCCTCGGCCGGGATCAGGACCACGCCGCGCTTGTCGTCGGCGTATTTCACGGCAGCCGGAATGACCGGGAAGGGATTGTCTCCCCCTGAGGCGAGCTTGGCATAGGCAAAATTGTCGAAGCCGTAGTTGAACAGCTTTTTCGCCTCGACGAAGTTTTCATAGCGCGTACTGCCGTCCGACATCTGTCTGGAGATCGCGCCCATGATGATGCAAAGAAGATCCAGATTGCCGTCGGTGGCACGGGAGATCACACAGCGGCCCGCAGCGCTGGTAAATCCGGTTTTGATTCCGGAGGCCAGATCGTAATAATAGGTATAGTAGCCGCCGTTATCCGCAAGATAGCGGTTGCCGTCGTTCAGAATCAGATAATTGGTCGTGGTCAGACGCACGGCGTCGCTCAGATTCGTCGGCGGTACCGTGTATTCCGGCGTGGCCACGATCTCGCGGAAGGTTTCATAGGACAGGGCGGCGCGGGTAATGATGCTCAGATCACGGGCAGTCGTATAGTGCGTCGGATCATGCAGACCGTGGGTGTTAGAAAAATGCGTGCCGGTACAGCCGAGCTCCTTCGCGGTCTCGTTCATCATATTGACAAAGGTCGGAATATCGCTGCCGACTCCCTCGGCGATCACGTTCGCCGCCTCGTTGGAAGAAACGACCATCAGATAATACAGCGCGTTGCGCAGACTGAGCTTCTCGCCGACCTTCAGCCGCACCTCTCCGCCGGCTTCCGCGATTCCTTCAACCGCGGTATCCGTGACCGTAAGCTGCAAACTGTCGAGCAGGTCGCCGGCGTATTTCAGGGCGACCAGGCAGGTCATAATCTTCGTCAGGCTGGCCGGATAGACCCGCTCCTCCGCGTTCTTTGCATAGACCACAATGCCGGAGTTCAG
>CAMOLY010000077.1 GCA_946619065.1 uncultured Clostridia bacterium
GATCACGGACTATGACGGGAATCTGCTGTATGAAGGCCGGTATTATCCGGAGGACTACGAAACGGTCCAGTCCCGCGGGGCGCTGCATCGAAAATCCCTGATGCTGGACCAGATGGGCTGCTCAGATCACATATTTTATTATCTCCTGGAATATATGCAATACGGCAGCCGGGAGTATGGCGTCCTGGCCTTCAACGCCGACGATTTCACCTATCAGATCCTCTATGACGTCGTTTCTCCCGTAGAGGAGAACGCCGGCGGAACCTTAACGATCACAGACGACGACGGAACGGTCCGGGTCTATGACACGCTCACGGGCGAGCAAATCTCCGGCCCCCCGGAGGAGACCGAACAAGAAACCGGCGAGCCGGACGATTGACGCCGAAGAATCGGGTTTCGCCGATCAGAGGTACCATCCAAAACCTCCCCTGCCAAGGGGAGGGGGACCGGTGAAGCCGGTGGAGGGGTAGACTTCCGACGAGCGCGTTCTGTCGAAAAAACGCAAAGCATGCCGCCCGACCTCCCCGCTCCAGTGTGCGCACTTAAGTGACGGCCCAAATTTCTGATTTTGCTGCCGGAACTTGTGCAAAGCTGTGGCCCTTCCCCTTGTCAGGGGAGGTTTGGCGGAGAACCCCACAAATCCAAGGAACCACATCCGGGAAAGGAACAATATGGAACTGACGATCAACCAACTGACAAAGAAATACGGCGAGAAGCTGGCGCTGGATGCGTTCAGCTACAGCTTCCGCGAGGGGATTTACGGCATCCTGGGCGCCAACGGAGCAGGGAAGTCCACGCTGATGCACCTGATCACAGACAACGTGAGCCGGACGGCAGGGGAGATCCTGCTGGACGGGACCGACGTGTTGAAGCTGGGAGATGGCTTTCGTGCGATCCTGGGCTTTATGCCCCAGCAGCAGGGGCTCTACGAGAGCCTGACCTGCGAGAGCTTCCTGGCCTATATGGCCCGGCTCAAGGGCGTTCCCCGCAAGCGGATCCGCGCCGAACTGGATCGGGTGCTGGCGCTGACAAATCTGTCGGACAAGCGCCATGGGAAGATCAATGCCTTCTCCGGGGGCATGAAGCAGCGGATCCTGCTGGCTCAGGCCATGCTGGGGGAGCCGAAGATCCTGATCCTGGACGAGCCCACCGCCGGCCTGGATCCGAAAGAGCGCATCCGTCTGCGAAATTACATCCGCGATTTGGGCCAAAACCGCATCGTGCTGCTGGCAACCCACATTGTCAGCGACATCGAGGCCGTTGCGGACGACATCATCCTGATGAAGCAGGGGCGGATCGTCCGTTCCGGCGCGCCGAAGGACCTGATTGCGTCCCTGCCTGCGGATCTGACGCCTCTTCTGGGCGGCGTGTTCTCCCTGGACGACGTGTATCTGCATTACCTGGGCGAGGATGAAGATCTCGCAGCGGCGCATAACAGTGCGCCACAACGTACGCCTCCTGCGGGCAGCGAAGACGATCCGGAGGCGCAGCCATGAGTGAACTGCGACGCATCCTTTCCGACCGCAGGCGGTTGGCACTGCTGTTTTGCCTCCCAATTCTCTGCCTGGGGCTCTATCTCCTGGAGCGGATGGGCGGAGATGTGCGGAGCGGGACAGCCTATCTGAAATCGGAAATCGCGGCCTACCGGGAAAACGTCCCCCGCTTTGCCGCCATGTCCGCGGCCGAAGCCGAAGCGGACCAAAGCGAGAGCTACTGGTTTGACGGGGAGGGGGGCAGTACGCTTCGCTCGACCAAACGCCATGTCAGCGGCTATGCCGATTACCTTGACCGCGTCCAGACCCAGGCGCGGCGGATGGCCGCTTCGAGCGTTTTCGGAAAAAACAAGAACAGCTTCACGTATCGGAATATTCTGAAGACTGCTTCGGATTTCCGAACGCTGAACGGAATCCGGGTGGAGTTCGGCGGCAACCGGGCCCTTGAGACCTGGATCAGCTTCCGGGGTGGAGATGTCCTTTTCCTGCTGGCGATCCTGGTGCTGGTGCTGGCTTTTTTCGAGGATAAACGCTGCGGTCTGCTGCCGATGGTCCGCGCATGCCCACGGGGACGGCTGTCTCTGATCCGCTCCCGGCTTGGGATTCTCCTGCTGTCATCGGCGGTTCTGACCGTGCTGCTCTGCCTGCTCCCGCTGATTCTGGCCCTCGCCCTCTACGGCGGGACGGAAACATTCGGCCATACGATCCAATCCGTGGAGGGCTTCCGCACCTGTACCCTGCACCTGACGGTGGGCCAATGGATCGGCTTCTACCTGGGGGCAAAGGTTCTCTGCGGCTTTCTGCTGGGACTGTTGTTCTGGTTTGTGCTCAGCTTTCTGTCCCAGATGCAGCTTGCCTGGCTGGTTCTGCTGGCAATCCTGGGCGTGGAATACGCAGCCTGGACCCTGATCCAGCCGCAGCTGGCGATTTCGGTCTTCCGTTATGTCAACCTGTTTGCCTATGTCTTCCCGGCTGAGACGCTGTCCGCCTACGGTAACATGAATTTCTTCAGCCGGCCGGTGGGGATCCTGACCCTGCTGTTTTGGCTGTATTTGCTTTTGACCGCTCTGCTCTCGGCCTGGGTGATCTTCGGGTCCGTGAAGCGCCGACCGCTGGGAAACAGAAATCTGCTGGGGCGTCCGATCGCCCTGTGGAACCGGGCCTTTGATTTGGTCCGGAGCCGTCTCCCGCTTCTGGCAATGGAGAGCTACAAGCTGCTGATTCTTGGTGGAACCGCACTCTTTCTTCTGGCTGCTCTTTGGTACGCGCCGAAGCTGCGCAGCTTCGGCTACAGCTTCGGCAGCGCCGACGACGCGGCCTACAACGGCTACGTCCATGAGGCAGCCGGACCGATCAACGCCGACACGGACGCCTATCTTGCCCGGGCGCGAGAGAATCTGGCAGCGTACTACGGCGATGTCAGCCAATACGAAACAGCTTTGGACCGGCTGGAGGAGGAGACCTCGATTTTACGCGCCAGAGCGTCTGATGGCGGCTACACGCCCTGGCTGACGGAGGAGGTGCGTGTAAACAACGTGCTTGGGCAGGACGCCTGGAGCGTCCACCGCTGGTCCGGGATTGTCTCCCTGCTTCTGGTCCTTCTGGTCTGCGCGCCGGTCTTCTCCTTTGAGCGGCGCTTCGGAACGGAAAAGCTCCTCCGATCCGTGCGAAAGGGCAGGGGACCGGTACTGCGGCGGAAGATCGCTGTCGTCTGTTTGGAGGTACTGGCGATCTGGGCGATCGTATATCTGCGGCAATGGAACGAGACGCTGGACTACATCGGCCCTGCCTCTCTGGACGCGCCGATCCAAAACATTGCCCTGCTCTCCCGATCTTCGCTTCGCGTCACGCTGAAACAGTTTCTCATCCTGGTTTTCGCCCTGCGGCTGCTGGGGATGCTGACGGTCGGCTTATTGGTCTCCTGGCTCAGCTCCCGTGCAAAGGGCTGGGAGCAGGCCGTCCTTGCCGGTACCGGGCTGCTGATCCTGCCTGCACTCCTGTACTACTTTGACCGGGCCTGGGCGGGCAACCTCTCAGTGCTCCCGATCCTGACCGGCGTGGAGCCCCTGATCCCCGGCCCGACGCAGCGCGGAAACATGGTCCGCCTGCTCGTATGGTCTGCCGCCGCTGCCCTCCTGTTCGGTTCGGCCTGCCGGAGCTGGCGCGGAAAAATGAAAAAAATATAGGGAATGGTGACTCATTTTGAGTTTTTCATATCTGCGATCTGAAAAACACCGTAATGATCCACGATTCAGGATTGACCATTCATTGTGCATTCGGCACAACCGAGTGATTGACATCTCCGAAACTGTA
This sequence comes from uncultured Clostridia bacterium, assembly GCA_946619065.1. Classification (GTDB taxonomy): domain Bacteria; phylum Bacillota; class Clostridia; order Oscillospirales; family Oscillospiraceae; genus JAFRPC01. The sequence continues at coordinate 3,807 of CAMOLY010000077.1, forward strand.
TGCTATAATTCACAAATGGGGGCTTTATTGCTTCTTGTAAAACAAGCAGACTTGACTCTTTGCCCCGTATGAGTTAAGGATGGAAGGAGGATTTATGTCAAACGCTTATTTCACCATCGCTCGTCCCACGAATGACGCTTTCCGCGCTTACCTGCCCGGTTCCAAAGACCGTGCGGAGCTGAAGGAAGAGCTCGCGCGCCAGTCCGCCGAGGTCGTGAAGATCCCGCTGATCATCGGCGGCAAAGAGATCTATACCGAAAAGACCATCAAGGTCACCATGCCCCATGATCACGGCCATGTGATCGCCGAGTGCTCTATGGCCGGCGAGAAAGAGCTGACCATGGCTGTTGACGCCGCGCTGGCCGCCAAGAGAGCCTGGGAGGACATGCCCTGGGAGCACCGCTCCGCCATCTTCCTGAAGGCTGCCGATCTGATCACCGGACCGTACCGCAAGGTCCTCAATGCCTCCACAATGCTGGGCCAGTCCAAGACCGTGTTCCAGGCGGAGATCGATATTGCGGAGCTGGCGGACTTCCTGCGCTTCGGCGTCTGGTCCGCCCAGGAGATCTTCAAGGATCAGCCGGGCTCCGTTCCCGGCATCTGGGACCGCCAGGACTACCGTGCCCTGGACGGCTTCATCTGCGCCATCACGCCGTTTAACTTCACCTCCATCGGCGGCAACCTCCCCATGGCCCCGGCCATTGTCGGCAACGTGGCGGTCTGGAAGCCCTCCCGCACGGCGGTGCTTTCCAATTACTATTTCATGAAGCTTCTGATGCACTGCGGTCTGCCCGCGGGCGTCATCAACTTTGTGCCCTGCAGCGGCACGGATATGGCGAAATACGTGATCTCCCGGAAGGAGCTGGCCGGCTTCCATTTCACCGGCTCCACCGAGGTCTTCCAGAGCGTCTGGAAGCAGATCGGCGAGAACATCGCCTCCTACCGCAACTACCCGCGCATCGTGGGCGAGACCGGCGGCAAGGACTTCATCTTTGCGCATAAGACCGCCCTCGTGCGGCCTCTGGCGGCTGCCATCATCCGCGGCTCCTTCGAGTTCCAGGGCCAGAAGTGCTCTGCCTGCTCCAGAACCTTCATTCCCGAGAGCATCTGGCCGGATGTCCTGGCTGCGATGAAGGAAATGATGAAGGAAGTCAAGATGGGCGACGTGCAGGACTTCGATACCTTCCTGGGTGCCGTCATCGACAAGGCCTCCTTCGATCGCTGCAAGGGCTATATTGAGCGGGCGAAGCAGAGCCCCGACTGCGAGATCGTCATTGGCGGCAACTGCGACGATTCCAAGGGCTGGTTCGTGGAACCCACCGTCATCGTCTGCAAGAAGCCGGACTACGAGTCCATGGTCCAGGAGATCTTCGGGCCCATCGTCTCCGTGTACGTCTATCCGGACGACAAGCTGGAAGAGACCCTGAAGATCTGCGACGAGGCCTCCCCCTACGCCCTGACCGGCGCCATCTTCGCGCAGGACCGCGAAGCCATCGTGATGATGGAGAAGGCCCTGCTCCATGCGGAAGGCAACTTCTACATCAACGACAAGTGCACCGGCGCTGTGGTGGGCCAGCAGCCCTTCGGCGGCTCCCGTGCCTCCGGCACCAACGACAAGGCCGGCACGGTGCTCAACATGATCCGCTGGATGAGCC
>CAMOLY010000078.1 GCA_946619065.1 uncultured Clostridia bacterium
ATGCCGGTGGTCTCCGCGACGGCGCAGCCGACCAGCATGTTGGTACGCAGGTTGCTGGTGTTCTCCGGCTGACGGGCCATGCCTTCCAGGGCCTTGCCGACCGCATTGCCTTCGCCGATGGCCGGGCCGATGGCGCCGATGCCCATGCAGAGACCCGCGCCGAGGGCGCAGGCTGCCCGAACGATTGCAGAATAGAGATCCATTGTTTTTTCCTCCTGTAATGAATATGTGTATGTGAAACGGTTTTTCTGCGTTGGATTACGGAATCAGGCTTCCGGCTTGGCGGCCTCCTCGGGAGGCGGGCAGTTGCCGGAGATGTAGATCATCGTGAGCAGGCTGAAAACGAAGGCCTGGATCACGCCGGAGAACACGTCAAAATACAGGGACATCACGGCCGGAAGTCCGAGGGTGAGCACCGGGACGCCCAGCGGTCCGTCCGAAATCAGGATCAGGCCCAGCGCGCACAGGGCGAGGATAATCCAGCCGATCAGCTTCTGCAGCTTCGTCTTTTTGCGGATGACCAGAACCAGGCCGCAGATCAGCAGAACCAGGGCGGCCGCGAAGAGGGCGGCGTAGGTCCCTGTGGACACCTTCGGCCAGGCTTTCCCGGTCAGGCCCCAGAGGAAGCTGATCCCGCCCAGCGCGCCGACGCCGGTGCAGATCAGCCCGACGATCCAGGGCAGCTTCTTGCGCTTGCCGCCGTTTTTCGGACGGGAGAGCAGGAGCAGCAGGAGCCCCGCGGCAATCAGGACGATCGACACCGCGACGGAGCTGGAGCCAACCAGCTTCAGAACGCCGACAGACGCGGCGGAAAGGGCAGCGTAGAGGAGAGTCGTAATGACGCCGCCGCCGGCAATGTTGCCGAAGTGACGGAAGGCAAGAGACACGGGCTGGGCGATCTCGGAGACGATGTTCATCGGCGTCATGATGGCGATGGGCTCGGTGAAGCCCTTGAGCCAGGCGCCGAAGCCGTTGTTCTTAATGGCCTGATACCAGCAGATCGCGCTGACCATCAGTGCCCAGGTCATCGTGGTGCTGATGTCCGCGGTGGAGGATTTGAGCACGCCGGTCATGCCGAGGAAGGTGCCCAGCAGGGACGAGAGGAAGATCGTCGCAATCAGAGGCGTCCAGCGGGCGTTGTGCTCGCCCATGGCTTCCTTGACCATGTCGGTGATCACCGTGACGGCCTTCTCCGTCATCACCTGGCGCCTGCCGGGGCGCTTCTTCAGGTTTCTGCCCAGCAGAACGCCGCAGACGCAGAGAATCAGCGTCACGACAAAGGAGGTCACCAGGGTCTGCGTGACCGGGATCCCGCCGAAGATCGGGATCGTAAAGTATATCTTCGGACCGTTGATCGAAATGCCGTTCATGCGCGTTCAGCCTTCCTTTCTCCGGAAATATTCGCCTGCAAAAATCAGCAGCCGGGACAGCAGCAGCGGAATCAGCATGGCAATGACGTCGCACCATTTGAACTTGGCGCAGGCCACAAGCACGGCCAGCATCAGCAGGTACCGCAGCAGCATTGAGACCGTAATTGTCCGCTTCGCGCGGGCGACGTCTCCTGCCTCCGCCTGGTCGGCTGCCCGCAGGACGCCCACCGCCGTGAGGGAATAGTTCAGAATCGCCAGGGCCGCGCCCACCGCGCCGCCCAGAAGGACTTTCCCGGTCAGGCGATGGAGCAGCGCATAGACGCCAAACATCAGGCCAAGGCATGCGAGCTGCATCAGCGCGTAAATCCGCAGCTCCCGCAGGATCTGCTGCTTGTCGCTGGTTTTGGTCGGTTCCATAGTTTCTCTCCCGGTGTTCAGTCGTGATGGTTGAAGCCCTCGGCGTGCGGCTTCTCCTCCTGTCGGGAGAGGCGGTGCAGCGTTTTGAAGCCGCTGTAGAGGCCGCCTGCCGCGCCCATGAGACCCAGAACGATTCCGACCGGAACGATCCAGGCGCCCCACCCGTGGGTCCGGTGCAGCCAGACGCCGAGAATCACAAAGCCCGCCAGCGGAACCGCAGCACTCAGGCCGAGCTGCGTCAGCCAGGCCAGATAGCTCATAACTTTTACCAATGAACGCATGGTTTGCCTCCCGTCCGGCGGGGTGAGAAAACAAAAATTATCACAAGATATAGTATAACGACTTTACGGCCAAATTGCAAGACAGAAAATCGTTAAGATTTTAGAATACGAATGCAAAAAGCTCCCCCCGAAGGAGGAGCCCGCTTCAAAACTGCCGGACAAGCCAGTAGATCAGACCGTAGAGCGCCGACGCCGACAGGCCGTAGACCAGAACCGGCCCGGCAATCGTGAACATTTTGACGGCCAGACCGGTCACAAAGCCCTCGGTCTTGAACTCAATCGCCGGCGCGGTGATCGAATTGGCAAAGCCCGTGATCGGCACCAGCGTTCCGGCTCCCGCGTGCTTCGCGATGTCGTCGAAGACGGAGAGACCTGTCAGCAGGGCGGCGAGAAAGATCAGGCTCACCGAGGTCAGCGTGAGCGCCGTCTGCTCCGCCAGTCCGAGGGCCAGCCAGACGTTTTTCAGCCCCTGGCCCAGCGCGCAGATCGCCCCGCCGAACAGGAAGGCCTTGACACAGTTTTTCGGCGTCTTCGATTTCGGCTCGAGCCGCTTGGCCAGCGCCTGATATTCCGAATCGGACAGTTCCATCGAATCCCCCCCTTTTTCGCAGTTTGCGCAGTTTTTCGTCTTTTATGCGAAAAAAGAGGCTGCGGTTCACCCGCGCAGCAGCATCGGCTGCAGCTGTTCGCCGCGAAGCGCGGCAGCGGCCGCTTCCGGGATCCGGTCCATGTCGGCCACCAGGGAGGTCGGCTTTTTCTCCGGATTGTCCTGGCCGAAGGGGACGAAGAAGAAGTGCTTCCGGTCCAGCAGAACGCCGATGCTCTTTGCGTTGCCGGCCAGGCCGTCATTCGAGGAAACCGCGATCAAAACCGGCCGCGCGTTGCGCAGATGGGCCTTGCAGGCAAGGGTCACCGGCGTATCCGCCACGCCGGAAGCCAGCTTCGCCAGCGTGTTGCCGGTGCAGGGCGCGATGATCAGCAGATCCAGCAGCCGCCGGGGGCCGATCGGCTCGGCGCCGGAGATCGTGTCGATCACCGGGCGGCCGCAGATGGCCTCGATCCGCTCCCGGAAGCTGCGCGCGCTGCCGAACCTGCTGTCGGTGGAGGCCGAGGCAAAGGACAGAATCGGCACGACCTTCTCAAATTCCAGCGTCAGCCGCTTGAGCGCGGCCAGCACCGGTTCATAAGTGCAAAACGACCCGGTCAGGGCAAATCCGATTGTCTCCGTTCTCATATCGATCCCTCCAGCGCGCGGACGATCCCGGCGAAGAGGATCTTCGCCGCGGCGTCCGGAAGATACCGTCCCGGCAGCCCGCCCGCAGCCACGCGCGCGAGTTCAGCCGGCGGACTGTCCGGCAGTCCGCCCGGGGCGGAGGCCAGCTCAACCCACTGGCAGTCCGGGCCGAGGCCGGCAAGCTGGGCGTTTGTCAGCGTCTGCGCCGGCACCGTGTTATAGGCGAAGTCACAGGCGCCGCCGATTTCGGAAAACCGTACCGCGTTCAGACCGAAGCCCTCTGCCTCGGCGACCACGGCTTCCCTTCTGACCGCAACCGTCACCTGCGCGCCGAAATCCCGAAGCAGCAGGCTCAGGGGCTTTCCGATGCAGCCCCAGCCGAGAATCAGGCAGCGGGCTCCCGACAGGCCCTTCCCTTTTCGCGGCAAACAGAAAACCGCCTCTGCGGTCAGGCGGCCGTTGGCCGCCTTTACGCGGGGATCCGCCAGCAGATCCTCCGCCCGCTCCAGCGGAACCGGCAGATGCGCCCGGCCAGGCAGGCCGCCGCCGAACACGCGGGTCTTCGGTCCGCAGTATGGCAGCAGGTCTTCTGGCTTGAGCCGCCTTTTCGTGCCCCCGGCAGGGTCCGGACCGGCGGAATACGGGACAGTCGCCGATCCGACGCGAAGATTTCCGGAGGGATCCAGGGTCGGACAGGGCAGAACCAGCAGATCATATGTCCGGTCTTCGACGGTATCCCGGCAGTCCGGGACCGCGAGGGTGTCCACCTGCCCGAGCCCGCCCAGCAGCCGGACGAGCAGCGTCTGCCTCCGATCCCCGCCGACCGCCAAAATGCGTGTCATCATTACACCATCTCCTCAGGACAGTATATGAAACCGTCCGGACCGGGTGTGCGAAGCGGGAGGATGGAGAAGCAACTGCGCACCAGCAAAAACGGCAACCGCCAAAGGCGATTGCCGTTTTTAACTGCACGAAATGTGCTTTGATACTGGAGCGGGTGACGAGGCTCGAACTCGCTACCTCGACCTTGGCAAGGTCGCGCTCTACCAGATGAGCTACACCCGCGGAACAGTGGTATTATAGCACATTATTTGGATTTGTCAACCGGAAAAATGCGGAATTTCAAAAATGTCTGTCCGGAGGGAAGGCGCCGCTCCGTCCGGGCGCACAGGGTACGCCCGGACGAAGGATGCCGGAATCGGACGCAGCGCAAGGCAGGATGTGGTCTCGCGCTGTGGGCGCATGGGTTGCGCCCGGAGGAAACGGGCGGTTGTCGGCTCGGATTACAGGGCTTGGGCGGCGGCGCGGAAGCGGGCGATCGCCCGATCGCGGCCGAGAAGACGGATGACCGTGCAGAGGTCCGGCGAATTCGTCCGGCCCGTGGCGGCGAGACGGATCACGGTGGAAACGTCGCCGGCGTGGCCCTTCCAGCCCTCCGGGTTCTTCTTGTACTCCTTGACCTCCGGGCAGTAGCCGAAGGAGGGGCACATCGCCTTGATGCGGGCAAACCAGGCGTCCTTATCCTCGGACGGGTCGTAGGTATCGGCATAGGCGGTCAGAATCTCCTTCGCGTCAGCCGGGCTTACGTGTTCGGGCAGCAGGGCCGTGTCAAAAGTCGGCTCATGGAAGAAGTAGTCCAGATAGGCCGGGACCTCGTCCCATTTGGCGATGTCCTTGCGGGGCTTGGGGTTTTCGCGGTCGATGTTCAGAATCGCGGTTGAGAACGCCGGGTCGGCGGAGAAGCGTTCATAAAACGCGGGATTGTACCGGCTTGCCCAGGCGGCGACGCGCTCGTAGACGGTTTCCGCCTTCATATGGCAGATCACATTCTTGCTGACGTCGTTGAGCTTTTGCAGATCGAACAGGCAGCCGCTGTTGCTCATCTTCTTTACGTTGAACGGGAAATCCATCGCGTCGGCGTCGGGGTTGGCCCTGCGCCAGTCCTCAAAGTTGGAGTTGAGCAGGGTCAGCAGATACTCAATCAGGCTCTCCTTCGGGAAGCCGGTCTCAAAGAAATAGCTGACGGCGGCCTCGGGGTCCTTGCGCTTGGAGAGCTTGCGCTTGTCGCCGGTCT
>CAMOLY010000079.1 GCA_946619065.1 uncultured Clostridia bacterium
TTAAAATGCTTTAAAAAGCATTTTATAGCGCCGAAGGCGCGTTGGAGTTCGTATGAGACGGATTTTGTGCCGCAGGCACAAAATGGCAACGCGCGCAGCGCGGTGCCGGGCTCGTTGCAAAATGAATCATTTTGCAACGAGCCCTGTGGTTTTTGCCGATTCCGGCAAAAACCATCGCCTGCGGGCGGGTGATTGAACGTGAAGGGGGCTCCAAGACCGCCCCCTTCACACTTCCCCTGCCGGGAGCCTGCATAATCTTTGAAGGTTATGCATTTTGCAACAGCCCCTTAGTATGAAAACCGAAACGGCCCGGAAGCCACAGCTTCCGGGCCGGCGTTATAAAAATTGTCTGCGGCGGTCACTGTGCCTGGAGGGCCAGGTGATAGCAGCCCCAGATTCCGGCGTCGTTGCCAAGCTCCGCCAGGGCAAAGCGCGTGTCCTTGCAGGCGTGGAACATGTGGTGGCGGAATCTGGGCAGGATCCCATCCAGGAGGACGCGGCCTGCTCCGGACATGCCGCCGCCGAGCACAACCAGCTCGGGATCCAGCATGCAGCAGGCGTCCGCGATGGTCAGACCGAGCACATCAAAAAGCTCGTCCAGCAGTTCCTTTGCCAGCCTGTCCCCGCGCGCCGCGCAGGAAAAGACCGTGCGGGAGCTGACTTCCTCCTCCTGCCGCAGCAGGGAAGGGCGGCTGTCCGCCCGGAGCTTCTGCTCCGCCAGCCGGCCCAGCGCCCGCGCCGAGGCATACTGCTCCGCGCAGCCCCGCTTTCCGCAGGTGCAGATCTGGGCATCCGGGCTCCGGTCCACGGTCAGGTGGCCGATTTCGCAGCCCACGCCGTGGGCTCCGTTGAGGATCGACCCGTTCCAGACAAAGCCGCCGCCGATCCCGGTGCCCAGCGTCACCATCAGCATCGACCGCGCGCCGCGTCCGCCGCCGTCGTAGTATTCGCCGAGGGCTGCGACGTTTGCGTCGTTGCCCGCCTTGATCCGCAGGCCGGTCAGCGCGCCCAGCGCCTTGTGCAGATTGAAGACGCCCCAGTTCAGGTTGACGCAGCGGTTGACGTTTCCGTCGTCGTCCACCGGTCCGGGCACGCCGATGCCGAGGCCGACGACCGCGGAATGATCTGCGTCATGCCGCGTCAGACAGCCGTCGATCTGCGCCGCAATGTCCGGCAGAATCGCCTCGCCGCCGTGCTCCGGCCGGGTCGGAATCTCCCATTTTTCCACCAGACGTCCTTCCGTCGAGAAAAAGCCCAGCTTTACCGACGTCCCGCCCACGTCCACTCCGAATGCGTATCCCATATGCGTTGCCTCCCGGATCCTGTTTTTTCTTCTGTGTTTTCGGTTATTCTATCATAGTTTTCCCGGCTGTGCAAGGCGGACGGGGGCATTTGGGAGCTTTTTTTCGCCTTGGTTCGATCGCGATTCCGCCTGCGGATACTTTCCGCCCACGGCGGTCATTTTTTCCTTGAAAAAACCGCGCGCAGGGTCTATACTGAAGAAAATAATCATGAGGAGATTGTCTATGGATCCGAAAGAACGATTTGTCCAGCTCTACCGTCAGTTCATCCACCGCGACGGCGCGGACGCTCTGCTCGACTTTTTGCTGAACTCCGATTTCTTCAGCGCACCTGCCAGCGCGCACTACCACTCCGCCTATGCCGGCGGCCTGTGCCAGCACAGTCTGAACGTCTACGACTGTCTGCGCATGTATCTCAATCGCCCCCGGGTCCAGCAGGTTTACAAGCTGGTGGGCGATGACTACAGCCCCGAGAGTGTGGCTATCGTCTCCCTGCTCCACGACCTGTGCAAGATCGGCTGCTACCGCCCCGGCTTCCGCAACGTCAAGGACGAGCGCGGTGTCTGGCAGAAGGTGGCAACCTATAACTACGACGATCCGCTGCCCTTCGGGCACGGGGAAAAATCCGTCTGGATGATCATGCGCTATATGATGCTCACCGACCATGAGGCCTTTGCGATCCGCTATCACATGGGCTTCTCCGGCGACGAGGACAACCGCAACGTCGGCCAGGCGCTGGCAAAATTCCCGCTGGCCTTCGCCCTGTCCGTCGCGGACTCCGAGGCCACCTATTTTCTCGAAGCGTAAAGAATTACCGGCTCGGGCTGAATGCCCGGGCCGGTGTTGTCTCTGTTCTGTTACCGCGCTTCCCGCTATTCTGCGGGGAAGACCAGATATGCAGCCGCGTCCTGCCTCGGGATGAAGTCCTCGGCCGGATAGTACAGGCCCCAGCTTTCGCCGCTGCGCAGGCGCTCAGCCCAGTCCTCCGGCCAGTCCTCCGGCCAGTCGACGGGTTTTGCGGCCTCGCTCCAGGTGATGATCCTGTTCAGTGCGCCGCTGCCAGGATCCAGCTCCTCCATCCGGACCTGGAGTCGGTTTGTGGTCTGCGCCGCAGTTGGATCGGACTGGGGCAGATTCAGAAGCAGCCATTCCTGAAGGGCCAGCAGACTCTCGTAATCCACCCGGTATACGACCGGCTGTTCGTCGGGATCTGACGCTTCGTCCTCACCCAACGCCTGATCCGCCGGGATCGGTTCGTTTTCCGTCAGCCGGTCAAAGAGCTTCGGCTCTGCGTCCTGCAGCAGAGTGAGCAGGCTTCGGTCGGTAAAATCCGAATACAGCAGCACCGGGGCTTCCGCTTCTGCGCTGAGCTGCCGGCAGAGCGCGTCTTGCTCAGCATCCTGCCTGAAAGGATTGGGCAGGTGGAACCAGGCGGATTTGGTGGAGCCCTCCTCGCCCGGTTCAGCGGGGGTTCCCTCCATTGACCAGGCAGCGTCGGGTGTCTCGGGATCCTGGGTGATGGGCGGGGCGGATCCTTCGCCGGAGATGACCGTTGACCCGGCAGCGTCGGGTGTCTCGGGATCCTGGGTGATGGCCGGGGTGGATCCTTCGCCGGAGATGACCTTACTGTCCAAAAAATTCCAGCCGTTCTGATTGACGACGGGCGTAAAGACATTTGTTTCCAGGGGCGATTCCGTCTCGTTGTTTGGCTCGCCCGCAATCGAAGATGCGGGCGCCTGGCTGGATATCGCGTGCCTGGGCAGACGGACGACGCCGGTTCCGATCAGCAGCACCAGCACAGCTGCAGCCGCGCCGAGCCCGGTGCCGAAGCCGAAGCCGAAGAAGCGGCGCTTCTTTGTGCCGGCACCGTTCTCCTGACGAATGCGGTACATCACGCCCCGCTTGAGTCCCTCCGGAGCCGGTTGGGTAAGCTTTTTTGTCTCTTCCTCAATCTCGAACATCGCCTCATAGAGCCTTCGGCATTCGGAGCAGTTCTCGAGATGCGCGTTCAGATGTTCTTCTTCTGACGCGGAAAGCGCGCCGTCGAGCTTTGCGCTCAGCAGCGTATAGACGTCTTCGCAATTCATCGCACATCCCTCCCTTCTAATTGACTGACGATGTTGAAACAGATTTGTTCCCAATTTGCAATAATTTATTTCGCAGTGCGGCTCGGGCTCGCGAAAGCCGCGATTTGACCGTGCCCTCCTGCAGCTGCAGGATCTCGGCGATTTCTGCGTAGCTCAGATCGTCGATCGCCCGAAGGGTCAGAATCTGCCGCTGATCGGCGGGCAGCTCGTTGATGGCCCGGGTCAGAAGCGCCCGGTCCTCGGCTGCAATTACAGCCTCCTCCGGCGTCTTGCCGGGGTCCGGCACTGCCAGCTGGGTCTCCTCGTCCTCGTCGTCAGTCATGGTCAGAGAGACCGCCGCGCGCCGTTTTCTGGCGCGGAGAAAATCGAGACAGATGTTCGAGGTCAGGCGGAAGAGCCAGGTTGAGAAGGAGGACTCAAACTGAAAGCCTCCAAGATTCCGCCAGGCACGGACAAACGATTCCTGCGCCAGATCGAAGGCGTCGTCCTCGTTTCCGCTCATCCGGAGGGCCAGGTTGTAGACCTTCGTCTGATATTTCTCCACCAACAGGCCGAAAGCGTCGTTGTCTCCGCCGAGCACCTGCTCAATGATGTCCTTGTCTTCCATGCAACACTCCTCTATGACAGATCGCGTTGAATGCCGCGGATTACGCGGCGCACCTCGTCCATGGACGAGAGTTTCGAAATCTCTTGTTTATAATACCCGCTGTAGGGAACCCCGCGCAGATACCAGGCCAGGTGCTTGCGTGCCTCGAGACAGGCGATGTGCTCACCCTTGTCCTCATATGCGAGCGTAATCTGCCGCAGAGCGGTCTCCATCCGCACGGCCAACGGCGGCCGTTCCGGGACGGACTCGCCGGCAAGGGCTGCCCGGATCTGCGCAAACAGCCAGGGGTCGCCGAAGCTGGCCCTGCCGACCATGATCGCGTCCGCGCCGGTCCATTTTTTGCAGCGCAGAGCTGCCTCGGCTGAGTCAACGTCGCCGTTGGCGATCACGGGGATGCGGACGCTTTGCTTCACCTGTGCAAGGATGTCCCAGTCGGCCCTGCCGGAGTAGAGCATGTTCCGGGTCCGGCCGTGAACTGCAATCGCTGCGGCTCCGCAGTCCTCCGCAATTTTTGCCAGCTCCGCGACGTTAATTGAGCTCTTGTCCCAGCCCTTCCGGGCCTTGACGGTCACCGGCACCGGGACAGCACGCACAACGGCAGAGATAATTGCCCCTGCCCTTGGCAGATCCTTCAAGAGGGCCGAGCCCTCGCCGTTGTTGACAATCTTCGGCATCGGGCAGCCCATGTTGAGATCGATGAAATCGCAGCCGGAATGCTCCAGAGCGAGCGCTGCGCCGCGGGCCATAATCTCCGGCTCGCTGCCGAAAATCTGCGCCCCGCACAGGACGCCTTCGCTGCGCCGCAGCAGGCTTGCGCTCTTCTTGTCCCCGTAGCACAGGGCCTTGGCGGAGACCATCTCGGTTACGACTGCCGCTGCGCCCAGCTCTGCGCAGACTGTACGGAATGAGTAGTCCGTCACGCCGGCCATCGGCGCCAGAACCGCCCCTTCCGGGACGGTAAGATTTCCGATCTGCATAAGGACTCCTTTCCGTTCGCGTCAGCCCGCAGCGCTGCGTCGCTGGAGCGGGAGACGCTCTCCCGCCTGAAATGCTTGTTTATGATAATGCGCGGTCCAGCGCTTCCAGATCCTCGTCGGTGGTACTCCACGAGGCTGCGAGCCTGACGACCGTGTGGCGCTCGTCGGTTTGTGTCCAGTAGCTGACCGCCACCTGCTCACGCAGCTTTTCCAGTGCGGTGTTTTCCAGCACGACGAACTGCTGGTTGGTGGGAGTTTCCAGATAGAAGGGGACCTCGTGCCGCCGCAGAATCTCCTTGAGCCGTTCCGCGGCGTCGATCCCGTGGCGGCCGATTTCAAAGTAGA
>CAMOLY010000080.1 GCA_946619065.1 uncultured Clostridia bacterium
TTCAGCAGAAGAGCTGGGAGCAGGCGGAAACAAAAATGCAGCAGATGGCGCTCAAGCGGCTGCTGGAAAAGGCGGGCCGGAAGGAGGCGGAGCTTGACGCGGTCTTTTCCGGCGATCTGCTCAACCAGTGCATCGCCTCCAGCTTCGCTCTGCGGCAGTCCGGACTGCCGGTTTTGGGACTCTACGGGGCCTGCTCGACCATGGCGGAGGCCCTGCTCCTTTCCGCAGCGGCGGTCCAGGGTGGATTTGCAGCGCGTGTCGCTGCCATGACCTCCTCACACTTTGCCTCGTCAGAGCGGCAATACCGCTTCCCGCTGGGCTACGGCGGGCAGCGGACGCCCACGGCCCAGTGGACGGTGACCGGCTGCGGCGCCGCACTGATCGCCCGGGACGGGTCCGGTCCCCGCATCGAATGCGCGACCGTCGGGACCGTTGCGGACAAAGGGATCAAGGACGCGAACAACATGGGCGCAGCCATGGCCTGGGCTGCCTTTCAGACCATTCGGACGCATCTGGATGACCTGGGCCGCGCGCCGGAGGATTATGACCTTATCGTGACCGGAGATCTGGGAAAGCTCGGGCATGGAATCGTTCAGGCGCTCTTTGAGCGGGAGGGCGTCCGACTGGGGAGCCGGCTTGGAGACTGCGGCATGATGATCTTCGACGCGGAAAAACAGGACGTCCACTGTGGGGGCTCTGGCTGCGGCTGCAGCGCCTCCGTCCTGTGCGGAAAGCTCCTGGACGATCTGGAAAGCGGGCGGGTGCGGCGGCTGCTCTTCTGTGGGACCGGCGCCCTGCTCTCCCCGGTTTCGGTCCAGCAGAAGGAGCCGATCCCGGCCATCTGCCACGCCGTCTCGATTGAAAATCCGCATTGACAGGAGGACGCTATGGAGTATCTGAACGCGTTTCTGCTGGGCGGGGCCCTGTGTGTCATCGGCCAGCTTCTGATCGACAAGACCGGCCTGACCCCGGCCAGGATCCTGGTGGGCTACGTCACGGTTGGCGTGCTGCTGGGCGGCGTGGGACTGTACCGGTATCTCGCCGAATGGGGCGGCGAGGGCGCGGCCGTGCCGCTGACCGGCTTCGGGGCTCTGCTGGCAAAGGGCGTGCGGGAGGCAGTGGACGAGCAGGGCCTTCTCGGTGCGCTGACCGGAGGACTGCGCGCCGCCGCAGCGGGCGTCACCGCTGCCGTCGTCTTTGCGCTGATTGCGGGTCTCATCTTCCCGGCGCGGGATAAAGAATCGAAAAATTGACATTCTCCCCGGGGTATGCTATACTTTTTTCTGTCAAAGTGCGTATTATCCCATGCTCCGGGGGGCTGACATATGGAACAAAAATCCCTGCTGTACAAGCTGCGTATGATCTTCCCGAAGAAGGAGCGGCGGTATTTTATTCTGCTGTTCTTCCTGATCCTGATCAGCACACTCTTCGACTTTCTCGGTGTCTCGCTGATCCTGCCGCTTGTCAATCTGCTGATGAACCCCGCGAAGTTGGAGCAGCAGAGCTGGTATCACATCTACACCGCCCTGATCCCGGTCAGCAACCGGAACACCGGGCTTCTGATCCTGGTGCTGATCATCATCGGGGTCTACATCCTGAAAAATCTGTTCGCGATCTATATGTCGGTCGTGCAGGGCGTCTTTGTGACGCGCAACCAGCTTGCCACCTCCGCCCGGATGCTCGACTGCTATATGCGCAAGCCCTATACCTTTCACCTGCAGCACAACACGGCTGAGATCCTCCGGGGGATCAACACCGATGTCAACAGCGCATACGGACTGGTGTCGAATCTGATCACCGTGTTTTCCTCCCTGCTGATCTCAATCATGCTGGTTGTCTACCTGATTGCCGTAGATTTCTGGCTGACGGTTTCCATCGTCGCCGGTCTTGTGATCTATTCCGTGATCTATTTTCTGCTGGTTCGGAAAAAGCTCAAGGCAGCCGGGCAGACAGCGCGAAAGCTGCAGATGTCCATGTTCAAATCCATTCATCAGGCGATGGGCGGCATCAAGGAGATCAAGCTGATGGGCAGGGAGCAATTTTTTGTGGACTCCTACCGCGCCTGCTCTGAGGAGTACGTCCGGAGCTATCGGACCTATACGATTCTCTCCAACGTGCCAAAACATCTGGTTGAGATCCTCTGCATCGGCGGTGTACTGGGCCTAGTCGCCTTCAAGATTGCTGCGCGGCAGGATCTGACGTCGATCGTCGGAAGTCTGTCCGCCTTTGCGGTCGCCTCCATCCGGCTGATGCCGAGCGTCAACAAGATCAACAGCAACATCAATGCCATCTCCTACCGCATGCCCGGGCTGAACGCTGTCTGCGAGGTCATCGACGAGAACTGGGGCAGAGACTTCGACCTCCCCCCTGCCGGCGAGGCCGAACACCGGATGGACTGCGGACGGGGCCAGGCAGATATTCAGGTTGAGAATCTCAGCTTTGCCTATCCGGACAGCGAGAAAAATGTCCTGACCGACGTGAATCTGACCGTGAAGGGCGGAAGCAGCGTTGGAATCATCGGCGTCACCGGCGCGGGAAAATCCACGCTGGTGGACCTGATCTTAGGGCTGCTCGAACCCCGGCAGGGCCGCATTCTGTACGGCGGGCAGGATATCCGCGAGAATTACGGGCAGTGGCAGAACCGCATCGGCTACATTCCGCAGAGCATCTATCTGGCTGACGAATCGATCCGCGCGAACGTCGCCTTTGGGATCCGGCCGGATCAGATCGACGAGCAGCGCGTCTGGCAGGCCCTCGAACAGGCGCAGCTGGCGGACTTCGTGCGGGAGCAGAAGGACGGACTGGACACCGTGATCGGAGAGCGGGGCGTCCGGATCTCCGGCGGCCAGCGGCAGAGAATCGGCATTGCCCGCGCCCTCTACAATGACCCGGACATCCTGTTCCTCGACGAAGCGACCTCCGCCCTCGACACCCAGACCGAGCGCGCTGTGATGGAATCCGTCCACCGGCTGAGCGGCGAGAAAACCTGCATCATCATCGCCCACAGGCTTTCGACGATCGAAGGCTGCGACGCCGTCTATCGAATCACGGACGGGAACGCGGTGCAGGAAAAAGGGTAACAACCGAAAAAACTCCGTTCAAATGCGGCTGAGCGCATTTGAACGGAGTTTTTGATATTCGCTTACAGACGGGTGCCGCACTCCAGGCAGAAGTTGCAGTCCGGGTCCATCTCCGTGCCGCAGTTCGGGCAGATCTTTTTCTGCGGAGCGGCGGGTTCCGGTTCGGGTTCCGGCGCCGGCATCTGGACTTCCGGCTGCTCGACAGGCGGCTCCGGCATCACGGGCGCGGGAGGCGGCGTGGGGGGAGCGGCATAGACGGGACTCTGCACGGGCGCAGCCGGGACAGGCTGGGGTTCGGGCGGCTGCATCTCCGGTGCGGGCGGCGCAGGGGGAGCGGGCGGGACGGGTGCCGGCTGGGGCTGAACGGGAGCGGGCGCAGCCAGCTTGGTGCCGCAGCGGTTGCAGAATCTCTGGGTGTTCAGGCAGCGGTTTCCGCAGTTCTGGCAGATGATCGTGTTGGGGTCCACAACAGGCTCGGGCGCCTTTGCAGCGGGCATTTTCGTGCCGCAGAAGTTGCAGAACGCGGATTCGATCGCGACCTCTTTGTGGCAGTTCGGGCAGATTGCGATGCCGCGCAGGACGTTGATCTGGTCCTTATAGCCCTTTGCGCGATCCAGCGCATCCAGGATGCCGCGGATGCTCTGCTTCTGATTCTCTTCGGGGTCATTGCGGTGATTGGCAAAATAGGTCTGACCGATTTGCTGGAAGAAGGCATTGATGGTCTGTTCCTCTGACGAAATCATCGCGTTCAACCGGTTGATCTCCCGGTTATTTCTGGGGTCCATAGGCATGGCAGCTTCTCCTCTCTCTGAGCATTGAATACACATACGGTCTGCTTTGACAAATTCATTATAATTCTCCCCGAACCGATTGTCAACTTTCCCGTTCAAAAGATCCGAAATTTCTTGCTTGCCTTTTGTCGCATTCTGTCGTATGATACAGGAAAGCATGAAATGGCAGCGATTGAACATACTAATCCCGCACAACTGCCGCGGTGTCTTCGGATGCCGCTGACGAGAGGAGGCTTTTCGATGGATCCCAGTCTGCTGACGGCGCTTCTGGCCGCAATCCCATGTCCCGCGTTCTATCTGCAGGGCGGCTGCGCGGCGGCCTGCAATCCGGCTGCGGAGGCACTGGGCGTTTGGCCCGGCATGTCCGCCGAACAGCTTCTTGACCCGGTTCCGGAGGTGCCGGCCGGAGAACCCGTCCGCGTCCGGACAAAGCTGCTCGGGACGGTATGCACGCTGCGCTGCAGCCGGACAGATGAGGGCGGGATCATTCTGGTCCTGGAGGCCCGGGAGCGGGACGCTCTGCCGCCGGCCGTGCGGGAGCTGCGCGACGCCGAACAGGAGCTCAGCACCGCGATTGATCTGGCCGCCAACGAATCCGACGCGCGGAACACAGCGCGGAACACAGCCCGGCACACTGCCCTGGCGTGCAGAAGCCTGTTTCGCCTGGAGCGGATCGCCCTGCGCCTGGAGTGGTATTACCGGCTCACGGGCGACGGCTTCCGTCCTGACCGGCAGGCGACGGATCTCTCCGAATGGATCCGCACCCTCTGCCAGCAGGCGGATGATCTGCTGCGCTGCCGAGGTCAGCATCTGGAGCTGCGCTCGTCGGTGCCGGAGCACTGGATCGGAAGCGTCGACCGGAATCTGGCCGGGATGATGTTCTGGGAGCTGACCGCAAGATTCGCTGCAATGGCAGACGGCGCGGACCTGCGCTTCAGCATCAGCCGCCCGACACAGGACGGTCTCCGGCTTGCCGTCTCGATTCCGCGGCACCGGGGCGAACTGCCCGGTCAGGCGGAGGCTCTGCTCCGGGCCGCCTCGGAGGATCCCGCAGCCTGGCCGGATGGAAGTTTTGATCTGGGGCCGGTCTCGATGGCGGCGAAGCTGCACGGAGGATCCCTCCTGCTCACTTCTGACGCGGAAGGAGCGGTGCGCGCCGTGCTGTCGCTGGACGTGGGCAGTCCGCCAACGGATACGCTGTACGCTCCGTCCGTCAGTCTGGAGCGCGGCCTGCATCCCGGCCTGGTGATGCTCTCCGACCTGCTTCCGGTCGAAACCTTCGACCCGCAGGAACTCGATATTTAATTGGAACCTAACCCGGGGGCGGCTCTTTCGAGCCGCCCCCGCTGCACATAATCGTTGAAAGTTGAAAATGGAAAGCGAAAAATTGCGGTATCGTTCAAATTGCCATTTGAT
>CAMOLY010000081.1 GCA_946619065.1 uncultured Clostridia bacterium
CACGGTGGTGTGGGAGGACGGTCACTCAACTAATGGGTGACCTCCTACCCGATTTACCGGCGTCTGCCGCCCATGCCGCCCATCATCTGGTTGGGGATGGCGTTCACCTGCTGGCCGTTGACGATGATCGTGCCGCCGTTGTACTGGGCGGTGCCGTCGTAGTCGAAGGTGGACTGGCCGGTGACGTTGATGGTGCCGCCGTTCACGATGATGTTGCCGTTGGAGTCGATGCCGTCGGTGTCGCCCGGGCCCATCACCACGGTCAGGGTGCCGTCGTTCATCTCGAAGGTGGGGGTGTAGACGGAGGACTTTTTGGCGGCGTTGACGCCGTCGTCCGCGGCGGAGATGGAGATGTCGCCGCCGTTGATCTGAATGTAAGTCCCTTCCAGACCCTCGGCTGCGGAGATTGTCATTGTGCCGCCGTCGATCCGCAGCAGGGTGTTGGCGTGGATCCCGTCGTCGGCAGCTGTGATTGAGAAGCTGCCGCCGGCAAGGTAGATGTTGCCCAGACTGTCGTCGTCGTCGTTTTCGGCGTGCAGGCCGTCGGTACCGGCCCGGATGGTGAAGCTGCCGTCGGAGATGGCGATGCTGTCGTTGGCCCGGACGGCGCATTTGGCGGAGCTGATCTCATAGGTGCCGCCGGTGATCGTCACCTCGTCCTTGCCCACGATGCCGTGACCGGCGGGGGAGGTGATGACAAGCGTTCCGCTGCCGTTCAGGGTGATGTCGTCCTTGGCGAAGATGACGCCGTCCACGTTGTTGTCGTCCAGCTGAACGAAGCTGCCGCCGTTGGAGAGGGTGTTGACCGCGCCCTCCGCCAGCGTCACGAAGACCTTGTCCGCCTGGACCACATAGATCGCGGCGTAGGTTTCCGCGTGAACCGTCACGCCGTCCAGAACCAGCTGGACCTTGTCGTCCTTGGTGGCGTTGACGACGATGCTGCCGTTTTCTAGCGTGCCGGAGAGGATGTAGGTCCCCGCCGCGGTGATGGTCACCGTGCTGCCGGAGATCTGCACGCTGTCCGAGGAGGCCGATGCGCCTGTGCCGTTCAGAGAGATTGTCACCGCGCCGTCGGCGTCGTATTCGCCGGAGAGGTCCCGGCTGGAGAAGGCCTCGCTGTATGCGTCACGCTGGCTGCTGTCCGCGGACAGGGAAGAAACGGATGCGCTGCTGCCATTGGAAGACAGAAAGCTGCCTGCGGACGCCGAGCCGGAATTGGATGCGGTTTTGCTTCCCGCCGTGCTGCAGGCGGCCAGAAGCAGGGCCGCAGCCAGGACCAGCACCAAAAGTACGGAAGTTTTGTGTTTCAGAAGTTTCATTGTGCGTACCTCCAATCGATTTTTGATTTCCGGCCCCATCATAGCATGCGGAGCGGGGAAAAATCTCCGAAAACAGGCGGCAGAAAATACGCAGAACATACGAAAAGGACGCGCTGCAAAATGGAAAAAGCATCACTCTTTCACTTTTTCGGTTTTTCACTTTGCTCAAACACCGCCTCAAACACCGCGCCGCCGTCATTGCGGACCTGCAGCGTGCCGTGCCAGGTCTCCGCCACCGCCTTGGCAATGGCCAGACCGATGCCGTGCTTTCCGTCGGCTCCTTTATAGAAGCGCTCGAACACATGGGGCAGGTCCGCTTCCGCCACGCCGGGGCCGTCGTCCGCCACCCGGACGGTGATCTTCCCGTCCGCGGCGCGGCAGCCCAGGCGGATCTCCTTCCTTGCGTAGCGCACCGCGTTGGAGATCAGATTCCCGAACAGCCGCTCGGCGTCGGCTTCCCGGATCGGGAACAGGACCGGATCCTCGTCAAAGTCAAAGGCGAAGGTCAGGTCCTTTTTCTGCGCCTCCGGATGCTGCTCGGATACGCACAGGGACAGGACCTCCCGCAGATCCACGGGCTCCGCTTCGCCTTCCGGCCTGCCCTTGCCCATGCGGGACAGGTACAGAATGTCCTCCACCATGCCGCCCAGCTTGTTCGACTCGGAGAGGATGACCCTGCCGGCGGCCTGCGGCTCGATGACCCCGTAGAGGATGCCCTCCGCGTTGCCGCGGATGGAGGTCAGGGGTGTGCGCAGCTCATGGGAGACGTTCTGGAAGAAGGTCTCCTGCTTTTGCTTTGCCTCGCGCAGCTCCCCGACCATCCGGTTCATCGAGTCCGCCAGCTGCCGCAGCTCTGCATCCCGGAAGGCCATCTCCCGCCGCTCCAGCTTCCCGCCGCCGATGTCCGCGGCAAAGGCGGAGAGCTTCTGAACCGGCTCTGAGAAGGACTTTGCGAAGCGGCGGCTGAGAAGGACGCAGATCAGCACAGCTGCCAGGATCACCATCAGGAGGATGAGATTCACCTGCCGGGTGAAGACCGTGATGGAGGTCACGTCCGCGTAGATCAGCAGGCATTTTCCTTCCTCCACCGGATCCTGCAGCAGGGAAATCGTATAAGTACCCCCGTCCACCGAGACGACCTTCCGCTCGGTCCCCACGGACAGGTCGTGGCTGCTGACGTAGCCTGCCAGCGCCTCCGCCACAGCCCTGTCTCCGTGCAGGACGAATGCAACGCAGCCGTCCGAGGCAAGCACCGCGGCGCTGTATTCCGCGCCGGTCACCCGGTCCGGTTTTTCGTCAAAGTGCCGGTCGTCCTTTTGCCCCCGGCCCTCGCCGCGCCGCTCCTCCGAGACGTTTTGCATCACCGCATCGAGCTGCGTGGAGACCCGGGACCGGATATAGCTCTGCACCGCGATGTTGAAGGCCAGCATCACGGCCAGCAGGATCCCGCAGGTCAGGGCCGTCATGGTCACGGTCAGCCGCGTCCGGAGCTTTCTCTGTTTTTTCATTTGGATTCCTCCAGCCGGAAGCCGTAGCCCCAGACCGCCGCCACAGTCACGCCGAGGCCGCCCAGCTTCTGGCGCAGACGGCGCACCGTGTCGTCGGTGGCCCGGGTCTCCACGACGGATTCGAAGCCCCAGACCGCGTTGAGAAGCTCCTCCCGGGAGACGGCCTGGCCCGCGCGCTGCATCATATACTTCAGGACCTCGTACTCCGTGGGCGTCAGCGCCAGGGGCTTTCCGGCGCCGAGGATGTGGCGGCGGTCCTCGTCCAGCTCCAGCTGCCCCAGGCGGACGGTCTGCCGTTCCGGCGCGGCGTGCTTCTGGCTTTCAAAATCCACGCGGCGGAACATGGCCCGGACCCGCATCAGCAGGGCCATGGCGGAGAAGGGCTTGGTGATGTAGTCGTCGCTGCCCAGGCCCAGACCCATGGCAAAGTCGTTCTCGGAGTCCCGGGCGGTCAGCATGATGATCGGCACCGTGCTGATCTTCCGCAGCTGGGTGCAAATGGCAAAGCCGTCGGAGCCCGGCATCATCACGTCCAGAATCGCCAGATCGCAGGGCGCCTGCCGGAAGCGCTCCAGCAGCAGATCCCCGGTGGGGAAGTCCTCCACCTCGTAGCCGTCGCTGGAGAGGAAGGTCCGGACCACCTGGCGGATGTTGTCGTCGTCGTCCGCAAGATATATTTTTTTGCGTTCGTTCTGCATATCGTTCCACCTCTGCTTTCCGCGTTTTTCGCCGGGGCGGATGCCGCATCCGCCCTGTTTTTCTCCAGTATAGCATCCGCAGCCCGCAAAAGCAATGAAAAATGACGGCCTGGCCTGCCGCAATTCATACGAAGGATTTCGTGTATTTTTCGTATTTTTCGCCGCTGATTCTCGGAGACTTTCGCCCCGCAGCCGTGCTATCATACAGCCGGAAAGCAAACCCAAGCCCGAAGCAAAGGAGGAAACCGATATGTGTGAAGTGCAGAGCTGCTTCAAGCGATACGAAAAGAAATACCTGCTCACCCCCGCGCAGTACCGGGCATTCCGGCAGGGCATGGGATCCTTCATGATCCCGGACGCGCATCCGAAATACACCATCTGCAACCTCTACTACGACACCGAACACGACGATCTGATCCGGGCGTCCCTGGAAAGGCCGGTCTACAAGGAAAAGCTGCGGCTGCGCAGCTACGGGGTGCCCGGCAGCCGCGATCCGGTGTTCGTGGAGCTGAAAAAGAAGTACGACGGCGTGGTCTACAAGCGCCGGATCACAATGGAGGCCCGGGACGCGGTCCCTTATCTGAACGGCGCGAAGCCCGGCGACGGCAGCCAGATCAGCCGGGAGATCGACTGGTTCCTGCAGTTCTACCGTCCGGTGCCCAAGGTCTTCCTGGCCTATGACCGGGAGGCCTGGGCCGCCCCGGAGGGGGGCGAGCTCCGGATCACCTTTGATACCGGCATCCGGGTCCGCTCCAACGACGTGGATCTGAGATCCGGAGATCACGGGGTCCCGCTGCTGGAAGACGACCGGATCCTGATGGAGATCAAGATCCCCGGCGCGGCGCCCCTGTGGCTGGCCCGGCTGCTGTCCGAAAATCGCATTTCTTCCACGTCCTTCTCCAAGTACGGCATGTATTACAAACGCTTTGTCCTGGGCGGCAAGTCCGCCGAAATTCGAAAGGAGGTCCTTTTCAGTGCTTGACTCAATCATTACCGGAACGGGCATCACCGTTTCCTCGTTCTTCATCTGCACGGCGGTCTCTCTGCTGCTCGGCCTGGGCGCGGCCCTGCTGAGCATGTACAAGGCCAAATACTCCCGCAGCTTCGTTCTGACCCTGGCCGCCCTGCCCGCCCTGGTGCAGATCATCATCATGATGGTCAACGGCAACATCGGCGCCGGCGTGGCGGTGGCCGGCACCTTCGGCCTGATCCGCTTCCGCAGCGCGCCGGGCAGCGCCAGAGAGATCGGCCTGGTCTTTCTGGCCACGGCCATCGGCCTGGCCACCGGCATGGGCTATGTGGCCGTCGCGGCGGTGTTCTTCGCCGTCATCGCCCTGTTCCTCCTGCTGCTCACCGCCGCCGGCTTCGGCGCAGGGGCGGCGGACGAGCGGGAGCTCCGGATCACGATCCCCGAGAATCTCGACTATGACGGCCTGTTTGACGACCTGTTCGCCCAGTACACCCGCAGCGCGGAGCTGGACCGGGTCAAGACCACGAACATGGGGACCCTCTACGAGCTGAGCTACAAAATCGTCCTCCGGGACGCGGGCCGGACCAAGGCCTTTCTCGACGAGCTGCGCACCCGCAACGGCAACCTGAACATTGTCTGCGGCAAGCCGGTGACGAAGGAAGTCCTTTGATACAAATCTTCATGACGATAGGGGCTGTTGCAAAATGCATAACCTTCAAAGATTATGCAGGCTCCCGGCAGG
>CAMOLY010000082.1 GCA_946619065.1 uncultured Clostridia bacterium
ATTCGATGCCCCTTTAGGGGTGAAGCCTGTAATTGGCCCTTTTAGGGCCTGTGCAAACCACCACTTCAGTGGTGGTTATGATTCTCCTCCGGGGAATCCGGAGTCAGTTCCAGCTTGAATTCCGGCTGCGCATCCTTCTGCTGCCGTATGGAGTCGTCATTAAAGACCCATTCCTGCACGTTCACGGTCTCGTACTGCTCTTTTCCGGTGCGCATGACGACCTTCTTGATGCCAGCGTTGATGATGACCCGGCGGCACATGGAGCATGGCTGCACGGTTTCCAGGTATTCGCCGGTGGATGCATTCTTTCCTGCCAGATACAGCGTCGCGCCCAGGCATTCGCTGCGGGAGGCGGAAATGATCGCGTTCATCTCCGCGTGGACGCTCCGGCAGAGCTCGTAGCGCTCTCCGTGGGGGATCCGCATCTGCTCACGGAGGCAGTAGCCCAGATCAATGCAGTTTTCCCGGCCCCGCGGCGCGCCGTTGTAGCCGGTGGAGACGATCTCGTCGTTATGCACCACAATGGCCCCGTAGCGCGAGCGCAGACAAGTGGAGCGCTCGAGAACGGTCTCGGCAATGTCCAGGTAATAGTTGGTTTTATCAATTCTTCCCATGGCACGGACTCCTTGACAAGAAAGATTTTTTCTGATTATACCATACTGTCCCCGGTACTGCAAGCATTTTTGGCCGAAATATGCCGAAACCGTGGGAAAAAATCTCCAAAATCTCTTGTTTTTTACCGTTTTTATGGGAAAATGGATCAGAAACCCGGACGCAGCGGCGCGCAGTGTGCGCCGCGCATGCGAAGCGTGCATCGTTTGCGTCTGCAGAAGCGTCGATCACAAAAAAATTAAAAATTTTTGCAACATAAAAAGGAAACCCCGCGTCTATAGGGGCGAAAGGAAGTTGAGGCTATGACAGATCATCAACTATTGCAGCGCATCCGTGCGCGCGATCAGGAAGCGCTCGCCCAGCTGGAGAGCCGCTACCATACTTACCTGATCAAAGTAATCACGGCAATCCTCGGCCGGGCCGGCACCGACTCGGACGCCGAGGAGCTCTGCAGCGACACGCTGCTTTCGGTTTGGAACAGTGCCGACCGGATCGGAGACGAAAAGCTCAAACCCTATCTGACCGCGGCGGCTCGAAACAAGGCCAAATCCTGGCTCAGATCCCGTGGGGAGCTGGAGATGGATATCGATGAGATTGACCTGCCGGACCGTACCGATTCTCTGGAGGACCAGGCGATTCAAAAGGAACTTGCCGCTGCGGTCCGCCGGGCGATGGATGCCCTGCCGCGCCGGGACCGGGAGGTTTTCCTCCGCTACTACTATTACCTGCAGCCGGGTGACGAGATCTCCCGTCAGATGGGCATCCCGGCCTCTACCGTTCGGACCATTCTCGCGCGGGGCAGAAACACCCTGCGGAAAAAACTGTCGAAGGAGGTTTCTCTATGAAAATGAAAATCACGGATCTGCTGGATTCCTATCGCGACCGGGACGATCTGCTCGGAGCCGATGCGGCGTCCGAATCCGGATCCGATTCGACTGTGGAAATCCACGAGACCAAACACCGCATGAACTGGACGACCTTTGCCGGAATTGCCGCCGCCCTGGCGGTGATCGTCGGCGCGGCCTTCCTTCTGATCCCGAAGCTGAAGCAGAACGCCGGTCCCCTGTCGGAGGGAGATGTGACCCAGTCCACCACCACCGAGCCGCAGACCGATCCCCGGACCGACGAAGAGAAGTACGGCCTGAATCCCGGATTCTATGTTGTGGACAGTGCAGACTACACGAACCGGCCGTGCATGAATCTGCATGTGGATCAGAACGGTACGCAGCAGTTCCACCTGAGCCCGAGCATGGCGGTCAGCTTCGGCGTTTCCGGCACCTGGAAGGTGGAAAACGGCCGCCTGATCTGCACCGACGAGCAGAATACAAGCCGCTATGTCTTTGATATTCAGGAAGACGGCAGCCTGGTCTGGCTGGAAGCGGAAAGCGAACAGCAGGAGAGCATGATTCAGCTGCAGGATGGCGACCGCTTTGTTCCGGAGTCTCGCAAAATGTGGACGATGGAAGAACTCTGCGGGACCTATCTGATGCGCGGCAGCGAATCGAGGATCCAGAAGCCCTATCTGAATCTGACGAGCAACGGTGCGTTCATGATGGGCCCGTCCATGGCTTCCTCCTCTGCCATCTTCGGAAACTGGAAGCTCGAGGACGATATTCTGATTCTCGAACTGATTCGCGAATCCGACGAGGACGCCCGCTATGCCTTCGCCGTCTCTGACGATGGCACGCTGGCCTATTTGCCCGGTCAGTCCGCGCAGAACAACCCCATTGCGCTGCCGGACGGCGCGGTATTCGAACGCGATGAGGACCTCTCTAAAGCCGATATATCCGTCTTTGGCAGCTACGTGATTGAGGAGCCGGATGAAGCCTGGAAGCTGAATGCCGAAATGCCGGTTCTTATGGTGAGCCCGAACCAGATCGAGGGCATTTCCTGGTATGTCGGCATGGAATACAGGGGCAGCATCGCCAAGGGCCAGCTGCTTGGCGGCACATGCACATATGACGACGGTATTCTGACCTGCGTGGACGAAACCGGCAGCCGCTATGTGTTCAAGAAGACAGAAGACGGAAAGCTGGTCTGCCAGACCTGCGAGAAGAAATCCGCGGTCTCGCCCGCCTTCTGGGAAGCCGGTTCGGTGCTCGTTCTGGCCCCGGAGTCTGATGAGACGGATCCGAGCGACCCGCACAGTGAGTATCCCGGTGAGGACATCCAGCCGGAGTATCCGGTTCAGACCGCGATTCCCGCAGATGGCGCCGCCAACTACGATAATGTGTTCTTCCCGCGCACCGGCGAGCTCAACTGCTATCTCTACCGCGACCTTCCCGCTGCGGCGCAGTATGTGGATCTTTTGAAGCAATACACCGCCGAGGCCTTTGGCTGCAATGCGGACGACCTCACCCGTAAGGAGTTCGACGCCTATGACGACGGCTACGCGAACAACCGCCTGACCGGGCCGAACGACGTTAACGCCACCATATCCGGCAATTTCCGGACGGGCCGCTTCTCCTACCATCGGATTCCCACCGCGGAAGAGATCCGGGAGGAGCTCACCGACTCCACCGTGGATCCGCAGACTCTGGAGTCTGCCGCCCGCGCCTTTGTCGAGCGCTTCTCCGGCATCACCGGCCAGCTGACGCTTGCCGAGATGAAGATTGACTCCAAAGAATATTACCTTCAGCAGACCGGAGATCAGGAGTTCGCCGCACTGGCCGTGACCTTCTGCTATGTGGCCGACGGCGGGCACGGAAAGCTGGAAGCCCAGCCCGGCCTGACGGTTCCCATCGACTGCACCAACGGCGACTCCTCCGATCCGGATTCCGCCTGCTTCTCGGTGACGGTCGGCAGGAACGGCAAGGTTCTCTTCGCGGACAACTGCGTCACCCGCGCCGAGACGGAGCTGGACAGCCTGAAGAAGGATGTCCCGACCGAGGACAACATTCCCGGCATCCTGTCCTATTTCACCTCCACCGTGAAAGACGATACGATGATCCTTCACAAGGTAGAGGTTACCCACTATACCGTCTACTTTGGCGGCAACGATCTTGTCCCGCTGATCACGCTCACCTACAGCTTCGCCAGCGACCCGGACAATATCCTGACCACGCAAATCGCCCTCGACGCTCCGCTGGAGCCGTAACTCTCCGCGCAATGTCCCCCCTGATCCGCCCGCGGATCAGGGGGGACACGCATATTGCCCGGCCGCGCGCCGACGGACGTTTCACTTCATTTCGTCCGGGCGCATAGCTCTGCATAAGTTCCGGCAACCAAACACGCAGCGCTCCGCTTGCGTCTTTGGGCCGTCACTTAATCATGCGCCCACAGTGCGAGATGATTATCCCTGTTCAGCCGGACCTGCAATTCCGCCTTGCAATCCACCTGCTTACATGGTATAATCCCATCTGCAATTCTGAGAAAAAGAGGAACGAACCATGATTGACAAGGAAGCCGCCGAACTCCGCCGCAGGCTGCGGCCGGAGCATAACGGCATCACGAAAATCCACGGCTGTTACATCAATTCCTTCGGCGAGATCGTCACCCGCTTTGACGACTCGATGGCCCTGCTCCCGGTGGAGGAACAGGAAAAATATCTGGAGCTGCTCAAGAAGGGCATCTCCGGCACAATGGGCCGGGCCCTGTCCGACCTCAGCTTTTCCAGCGCCCAGGTGCTGGGCAGCGAGGAGCACGGCCTGCTGATGAAGCTGCGCAGCTCCAGGCTCGAGGACGCCGATGCCCGCGATCAACTCTACGGCAAGATTTCCGCCAGCCTCAGACTGCCCGATACCGGCCTGCTGGTGCTGCTGGCCTTTGATACCTACGACGTTCCATACCGCGGCAAAGACGGCAGCCTCCAGGACGACGGCGGCGATACGCAGTTTTCCTATTTTGTCTGCGCCATCTGCCCGGTGAAGGAGGGGCGCCCCGTCTTCCGGTACGACGCGGCGGAGCAGGCCTTCCACAACCGCGGCGCGGACCTGATCGTCGGTGCGCCGGAGCTGGGCTTCCTGTTCCCGGCCTTCGACGACCGGGCGGCCAACATCTACGCCGCCCTGCTCTACAACCGCAGCCGGGACGAGAGTCACGAAGCCTTCATTGACGCCGTTTTCCACACCCGCCCGCCGATGGCCCTCGGCGTCCAGAAGGAGACCTTCCGCGATGTGCTGGTGGATTCCCTGGCTGACGAGTGCAGTCTGAACGTCGTCCAAAACGTCCACACCCAGCTGCGCGAGATGGCCGTGGAGCACAAGGAGGCCCGCATCCCGGAACCTCTGACCGTTGGCGCGAAGGAGGTCGGCGAGATTCTGGAGGCTTCCGGTGTCTCGGAGGAGAAGGCGGCAGCCTTCCGTGTCAGATATGAAGAGGCCTTCGGCACCGAGCATGGGCTTCCGCCGCAGAATCTGATGAACGCCTCCCGGCTGGAGTTCAAAACGCCGGACGTGGTCATCAAGGTCGCGCCGGACCGTCAGGATCTGATCTCGATGCGCGAGCTCGGCGGTGTCAGATATCTTCTGATTAAGGCCGATGATGGCGTCGAACTCAACGGTGTCGCTGTCCAGTAACGCTGAAAAGCTGCTTTGTAACGCAAGAGGCTCGTTGCAAAATGAATCATTTTGCAACGAGCCCTGTGGTTTTTGCCGATTCC
>CAMOLY010000083.1 GCA_946619065.1 uncultured Clostridia bacterium
AGCGGCCATGGCGCGAAGCGCTTTTGCGGGGTTATGGCCGCTGTGGTCAGCGGCCGCTACGGATCTGCTGAATCATTCCTACATGACACCGAAAAGCTCCAGCACAATCTTGATCAGAAGCAACGCCAGGACGGTCAGAATGACCGGCCGCACGATTCTGGAGCCGTTCCGGATGGCAAGGCCCGAGCCAATATAATGCCCGGCAATCGAGAAGCCAGCGGCAATCAGGCCGATCCAGAGCAGGACCTTGCCGGCAAGCAGCGCGCTGGTCAAGGCGGCGATATTGGAAGAAAAATTGACCAGTTTCACGTTGCCGGAGGCCGTGCGGACGTCCATCTTCGCCAGGCCGCAGTAGACCAGCAGCAGGAAGGTGCCGGTTCCGGGACCGTAAAAGCCGTCATACATGCCGATCAGGAAGGACGCGGTCCAGACGATTGCCCTGCGGCGGGCGACCGGCATCTGCCCCTCCCGCTCCGGCAGGGACTTCTGTCGGAGCAGAGCGAAGGCGGCAAGCGGAAGAGCAAGGAGCAGCATGTATTTCAAAATCCGCTCGTCGACCATCAGTTGAATCCGATTTCCGAGAAAGGAACCGGCCATCGCAAGCGCCGCCGAAGGCAGCGCCAGCGTCCAGTTCACATAGCCGTTTTTCAGGTAGCGGAGTGTGGAGACCGAGGTCCCGGTGCAGGAGGACAGCTTGTTCGTCCCAAGGGCAAGATGGGTGGGCAGCCCGGCCAACAGGTAGACAGGGACGGAAATAATCCCGCCCCCGCCTCCGATTGCGTCCACAAAGCCGGCGGCAAATACGCCGATCCCAATCAGCAGGACCAGCCAGATCGGATAACCGGAAATCATGCTCTCTGTCTCCGTTCTTCAGAATCCGGGTCGTCGCGGGAAATCAGCAGTCCCGCAAAACCTCACCCATGATCAGATAATGAGGCTGAATGCCGTTTTGATAAATCCGCCGGGCGGCCTCCGGGCAGGAATCGAAATCCAACGTGTGGAAGTAGAGCTTCCTACAGACGAAGGTCTCCTCGGCCTCTTCAAAGGTCATGCCGTCCGGAAGGACTTTGGGCGTCAGTCCGGCAGCCTTCACCTTGTCCAGATCCCGGCCGGAGAGAGTGCCCATCTTTCCGAGGGCCTCACGCATGGAGGCCGGATAAAAGGAGACCGTGAAGGTTTCGGCTTCCTTCAGAAACTGCCAAGTATAGCGGTCGGGGCGCACATAGACACTGATGACGGGTCTGCTCCAGATGGTGCCCATCGAGCCCCAGGAGATCGTCATGCTGTTGAAATGCTCCGGTGTTCCGGCCGTGACCAGAGCCCAGTCGCTGTTGAATCGTTCAAAGGGATTGATTTGCAGCTCTTTCATTGGGATTCCTCCTTACCTTCCATAACGCGGATTTTGCAGACCATGACGCGCGCAGGCTCATTTCCTGCCACCAGACGCACTGAATCCGGATGCTCGCAGCGTGACGTCTGTCCCGGACTGAGCGCGGCCCGCTCCAGCCCCTCTTCCACCGTCACGGAGCCGGAGACGCAGTAGACCAGAACCGTAGACAGGCCCCGTTCAAAGGTCAGGATCTGTGGCGTTCCGTCAAAGGCGAAACTGGCCAGAGTGCCGTCCGCCCGCCCTTTTCGGAGCATCAGATTGAAATCCGTACACAGGCCGCGGCTCACCGTCCGGTCCGCACCGTCAAAACGGTGGATCTCCAGCGGACGCAGGCGCAGATATGCCCCGCCGTTGTGCGAGAGGTCGATCTCCCCTTTCAGCGTGGAGATCAGACGGACATAGTCCGGCAGCGGCGTAAAATCGGATTCCGCTGTATTGACCGAAGCGGAGCTGACCCGCCAGAGGAAATCACGGTCGGCATAGACCGCACCCTCCGGCGCGATTGCGAGCTGGGTCGTGGTGCCGCCGGACCACGCGGTCGTCCGGTAATCCGCAGGCGTTAAGACAATCATATTCCTCTTCCCTGTTGATTATTCCGCCGCGACCAGGTTCCCGGCCGCATCGGCGGTCAGATAGGTGTGGTAGAAGGCGGCGCTGGCAGACTCAAGATAACCCAGATCGGCAACACCCGCGGTCTCATAGGCGCTGTGCATGGCAAGCTGCGCAAGGCCCAGGTCGACGGTATTCATAGAAACCTGTGCCATCGCGATGTTGCCCAGTGTGCTTCCGCCGGCTTCGTCAGAGCGGTTGGCAAAGAACTGGACCGGAACGCCTGCCTTCTCGCAGACGCCCCGGAAGAGGGCCACGGAGACCGCATCGCTGGTGTACTTCTGTCCGGCGTGGGATTTGATCACGATGCCCTCGTTCATGAAGACGTGGTTGCCGACATCCGTCTTCTCCGGGTGGTTTGGATGGACAGCGTGCGCGTTGTCGCAGGAGAGCATGAAGCTCCGGGCGGTCATGCAGCGGTAGTCCTCGTCGTCCATTCCCAGACCGGAGGCGACCCGGTACAGAACGTCAGACAGGAAGGTGGAGGCAGCGCCCTGCTTGGTCAGAGAGCCGACTTCCTCGTTGTCAAAGCAGCAGTAGACCTGGATATTCTTCTCGCAGCCACCCTGCAGGAAACCCTTCAGGTTGCCGTATGCGCACTCCAGGTCGTCCAGACGGCCGGCCGACAGGAATTCGTTGTTCGCGCCCCAGACCGTGGGCTGGGTCCGGCTGTAGAGGAAGAGATCGCAGCCCAGCAGGTTTTTCTCCTCCGTTCCGGCCTCGGCAGCCACCAGTTTGCGGAACTCGCCCTGCTGCATCTCACCGGTACCCAGCAGCGGCAGAAGATCGATCTGCTTGTTGTAGGCCATCCCGTCGTTGACCTTGCGGTTCATATGAATCGCCACGTTGGGAATCAGAAGCAGATCCCGGTCGAAATCAATCAGCCGGGTCTCGTAGCGTTCGCTGCCGTCCTCGTTCTTCTTCCGGACAAGCACGCGTCCGGCCACGGAGAGCGGACGGTCAAACCAGGTGGAGCAGATCATGCCGCCGTAGCCCTCGGTGTTGAGCTGGACATAGTGATTCATCACCCGGATCTCGGCGTTCTCCTTGATCTTAAAGCACGGGGAGTCGCTGTGGGAGGCGGTGACCATAAATCCGGGATCCTTCAGCTCGGCGCCCACGCGGAAGGCAATGATGCTCGAGCCATTTCTGGTGGTGAAATAGCGTCCGCCAGGAACCAGGTTCCAGCGAGTCCGCTCGGGCAGCTCCGTGAAGCCCGCTTGCAGCAGTTCGGCGCGCAGATTTGCCACCGCGTGGAAGGCCGTCGGGCTCTTCTTCAGAAAATCAATCAGGTCTTTAACCTCTTTTTTCGTCTGTCTCATGTCAAAGTTCCTCCTGTTGCTATTATATCAGGGCGCTGTGCCCGTTTGGATGTCTTCTCTATTATACCTTACAAATTCCGTTTTTCAAGCCCTTCCGAAAAATCTCGGCGTAAGATGTATATTTGGCGCTTCAGCGCATAAGCTGAGCCGAGGTGATTCGCATGAAAAAGCAAGCGTGGAAGACCTATGCGATCTGGATCCTGGCCACGGAGGCGGTTGGCGCGCTGGCGGCCTTCCTGACGAGAGACGGGATCCGGCTCTACCGGGAGGAGATCATTCAGCCGCGGCTCGCGCCGCCTGCAATCGTTTTTCCGATCGTCTGGACCGTACTCTATGCTCTGATGGGCATCGGCGCAGCCCGGATCTTCCGCAAGCCGCCGTCAAAGACCAGAACGAGCGCTCTTGGCCTGTATCTGGTTCAGTTGGCATTTAACTTCGGCTGGAGTCTTCTGTTCTTTAACGCCCGGGCCTTCGGCCTTTCCTTCGTCTGGCTGGCGGCTCTGCTGATTCTGATCATCTGGATGATCACGTACTTTGAAAAACTCGACCGTCTGGCTGCCTGGCTTCAAATCCCCTACGCGCTCTGGGTCGCTTTCGCGGGGTATCTCAACTACACCATCTGGCTTTTGAACCGCTGAATTTATCCCGGATCAATCTATCCATTTTGCGATTGACAGCCCATACCTCAGTCGTTATAATCAGGACAGAAAGCGAGGGGTACGCATGGGCGAGGAATATATTCGAAGCGAAATGGTGCTGGGGACGGCAGCGATGGAGCGGCTGGCGGGCTGCCGCGTCGCGGTATTTGGACTCGGCGGTGTGGGCGGCTGCGCAGCGGAGGCCCTTGTGCGCTCCGGGATCGGTGCGCTGGATCTGATCGACCACGACCGGGTCAGCCTCAGCAATCTCAACCGGCAGATCATCGCAACGCACAGCACTGTCGGGATGCGAAAAGTCGACGCCGCTGCGATGCGCTTTCTTGATATTAATCCAAACCTTCGTCTGCATCTTCACCCGACTTTTTTGAGCTCGGAGACAGCAGACACCTTTGATTATGCCGTCTACGACTACATTGTGGACGCGATTGACACTGTCACCGCCAAGATCTGCCTGATCCTGCGGGCGAAGGCCGCCGACACGCCGATCATCTGCTCAATGGGAACCGGGAATAAGCTGGACCCGTCGCAGCTGACAATTACCGATCTGTCCAAAACTTCCATGGATCCCCTGGCGCGGGTGATGCGCCGAGAGCTCCGCAGACGGGGCGTCACCCATCTCAAGGTCCTCTGCTCCACCGAAGAGCCAACCCTCCGCCACCGTCCCCTGCCGGAAAGCGCCGCCGATTCCTCCGCGGA
Organism: uncultured Clostridia bacterium; assembly: GCA_946619065.1. Taxonomy (GTDB): domain Bacteria; phylum Bacillota; class Clostridia; order Oscillospirales; family Oscillospiraceae; genus JAFRPC01. The sequence continues at coordinate 4,677 of CAMOLY010000083.1, forward strand.
TCTGCCGCGGAAAGCCGTTCCCGGAAGTTCCTCCTTCGTGCCGCCCGCCGCAGGATTCCTCATCGCCAGCGCCGTCGTCCGCGACCTGGTGAAAGACCTTCTATAGGCCAAGCGAGCTTCGCGGGAATTCTCAGCTATCTGTTCTTCTACTTCCCGCGTCGTAGTGGCCGCAGACCACATGGGCCATGTCGCAAAGCGTAATTGCATGGCGATGGCCGCTTTGGTCACCGGCCACTACGGATCTGACGTATCATTTCCTCCTCTGAGGGTTTCACACGCTTCTTCAATAATTTAATGCTTTGTTACTGTCGTAATTGCGTTGCTTTCTGTCATAATTTTTTTCTTGACAAGCTCTGAACCTTGTGTTATAGTATAAGGGCACATGAGAGATCGCGGGATAGAGCAGTTCGGTAGCTCGTCGGGCTCATAACCCGGAGGTCGGGG
>CAMOLY010000084.1 GCA_946619065.1 uncultured Clostridia bacterium
CAAAACCACCGGAGCCGCTCTCTCGCTGTGGGCGCACAGTGTGCGCCCCGACGGAGCGGGACCGGGAACGGTCAGAGCCGCCGTTGTTTCCGAAAGCGGCTTCCCTGCTTCAATCATCACAAATGTATGGAGTGTCTTTTATGAAAAAACAACATCTTTCGCGCCGCACCTGGCTGATTCTCCTGGCCATGCTGCTGGTGTGCACCCTGCTGTTCACCGGCTGCTCCACCGTCAACCCGGCGACGAAGCATCTGAACAACGACGGCCTTGTGGCGGTGGACGAGCTGTCCGACAAGGTGCCTTCTCTGAGCTTCTTTGACTACATCAAGCTCCCGTTCTCCTATCTGCTGCGCTGGCTGTACGACCTGACCGGGAACTTCGGCATCGCGCTGATCCTCTTCGCCCTGGTGGTCAAGCTCCTGCTCCTGCCGGCCTCGGCGAAGAGCAAGAAGAGCATGATGAAGATGTCCCGCCTGACGCCCCAGGTCAAGGCCCTGGAGCAGAAGTTCGGCGACGACAGACAGGGCTACCAGCAGGCCGTCAACGAGCTCTACCGCAAGGAGGGCACCGGCGGCTGCGGCGGCTGTCTGTGGTCCCTGCTGCCGCTTCTGATCCTGATCCCCCTGTATGAAATCATCCGCGAGCCCATCACCTGGCTGATGTTCCACGGCCGGGTCAGCGAGCGCACCCTGGGCGAGATCCAGAACACCCTGCTGGCCACCAAATCCATCAGCGCCAGCAGCATCAAGGGCTTCTATTGGCAGATGCTGGCCATGCCGCAGCTGGGCAAGAATCTTGACGCAATGCTGGCCATTGATCCCAAGCTCATTGCGATGAACACCAGGCTGCTGGGCGTCGAGCTGGCCACGATCCCCAGCGTCCTGTTCTGGAAGCACTTCGGCTCCGGCGTGTGGAACGCGGTGGGCCAGTTCCTGCTTCCGCTGATCTCCGGCGGCGTCAACCTGATCTCGGCGCTTCTGGGCCAGAAGCAGAACAACGCCGTCATTGTCGACAACAAGGGTCAGCAGGACGAGCAGATGGCCAAGTCCAACCAGACCAACAAGATCATGACCTACATGATGCCGCTGATGTCGATCTACTTCGGCTTCATCATGCCCGCCGGCCTGTCCGTCTACTGGATTGTCCAGGGTCTGTTCAGCATGGTGCAGGACTGGTTCCTGAACAAGCACTATAAGAAGATCTACGACGCCGAGGATGAGATCAAGCGCCAGCAGGCCGCCGCGGAGGCCGCCAAGGAAGCCGAGCGCGAGCGTCTGCGCGCCGAGAAGATGGCCGAGAACCCCGACGGCTTCATCGGCAGCGCCAGCAAGAAGAAGCTCCAGCAGCGGCAGAAGAACGAGCAGGCCGCCAAGGACGCCGCCTGGCAGGAAAAGCAGGCCGCCAGGAACGCCGAGTCCCGGGACGAGGCCGCCGAGCCCGATCCCTCCCGTCCCAACCGCAGGGGCAGAAACTACGACCCCAACCGCTACGGCGACGCGCCGGCGGCAGAGGATACAGAAACAGGTTCCTCCGAAAGCTGAGGAACCGCGAAGGAGTTTTGCAAGCATGGAAAAGTATTTCATCGCCACCGGCAAGAGCATTGATCAGGCGATCAGCACCGCCCTTGCCGAGTTGAAGCTCGACCGCGCCGCCGTCTCGGTGGAGGTTCTGGAGAACGCCAGATCCGGCTTCCTGGGCATCGGCGCCAGCCCGGCGAAGGTGAAGGTCACCTATGAGGTGCCGGATCCGACCCCGGTCGAGGTCAAGCCCGCCGATCCGGCCCCGGCGCTTTCCGCCGCCTCCCGCAAGCCGAGGAAGATGGCGCCGAAGCTGGAAAAGCCGCTGGAGATCCCCAAGCCCGAACCCCGCAGAGAGGCTCCGAAGGCCGAGACCCCGAAGACCCCCCGCGCCGACCAGCCGAAAAAGCCCGCGCCCCGCAGGGAAGCCCCGAAGGCTCCCGCCGTGACCAAAACCTACGCGCCGGCCGAGCCCGGCTCGCCGGAGGAGAAGACGGAGATCTTCCTCAAGGGTCTGCTGGAGCGGATGGGCTCCGACGCGGTGCCCCACGCCGTGCGCACGGAAGACGCCATCAACGTGGAGCTGACCGGGACCGACCTGGGCGCGCTGATCGGCCGCCGGGGCGAGACCCTGGACGCGATCCAGCATCTGGCCAACTACGCCCTGAACCACGACGTGTCGAAGCGCACCCGCGTCAACGTGGACGCCGAGAACTACCGCGGCAAGCGGGAGGAAAGTCTGCAGCACCTGGCCCGCAAGGTGGCCGCGAAGGTGGTCAAGTACCGGAAGAACATGACGCTGGAGCCGATGAACGCCTACGAGCGGCACGTGATCCACGCGACCTTGCAGGATGTGCCCGGCGTCACCACCTATTCCACCGGCACCGAGCCGAACCGCCGCGTCATCGTGGCCTACGAAAAGGACCAATAATGTGTTTCAAACCAGGGGACGGCTCTCGCGAGCCGTCCCCATTCGCAGCCGCCGCTGCGGAGCGAACGAAGGGAAAGCGTCCCGCTCTGTGGGCGCATGATATGCGCCCCGACGGAGTGGTGCGCTGTCATGGCCGCTGTTATGGCCTGACGGGGGTTATGGCCGCTGTGGTCAGCGGCCACTACGGGGTCAGCGGTCGCTGCGGGGCGCGATGGATAACCTGAGGCTTACCCCTCCACCGGCTTCGCCGGTCCCCCTCCCCTTGGCAGGGGAGGTTTGGGCGTGCCGTCCCCATTCCGCTGCGGGGTATTCTGCGACCGTCCGTAGTGGCCCGTGACCACACGGGCCACTGCGCGTCGCTGCAAAACCGGGACCGGCAATGCCGGTCCCGGTTTTGCTGTTTCATTCGTCCCGAAGGGACACCGAAATAGTTTCATAGTTTCATAGTTTCATAGTTTCATTATAATTTCCTGCCGCAGTTCGGGCAGAAGCCGGAGCCCGGTTCTACCCTGGCGCCGCAGTTGCCGCAGAAGCAGTCCGTCTGCTTCGGGGGATTCGTCCCGCCCGGCGCGTTCGGGGTCAGGCCGGGGAAGACCGTCTCCGCGGGCTTCCGCACCCGCGGACCGGCCGCGGCTCTGCGTCTGCGCAGAATCAGCCAGACGGCCAGACCGATCAGCAGCGCGCCGACAACCCCCAGCACGATCCACAGCACCGGCGACTTCTTCTCTCCGCCGCCGCCGGAATAGGTCCTGTCATAGACGCCGTCGCCGTCGCGGTCCAGCTTGAGGATCGTCTCGTCCTCGCGGCTGGCGTTTCCGACCATCCGGGCGGTTTCGGTCACCGGGATGTCCTTGATCTCCCGCAGATCGGAGTATTCGCCTTTGCTGTCCATGAAGCCGACGGTGTAGCTCATCGTGCCGTCCGCGGTGCCGCGCATGTCGACCTTGTAGTTTGCGCCCTCCCGCAGCCGGAGGATCTTGGTCCGGGCGTCCACGCCGTATCCGCCGGACTCCCCGTTCTCCTCAAAGGTCAGAGAGCCGAAGCTGGTGCGGGTGTTGCTCTTGTTGAGCAGCTCGCCGTTGTAGCTGACCGCCACGTCCACCGGACAGGCAATGCGGATGTAGACGTAGTTCGCGCCGTTGATCTGGTCGGCCACGTCCCCGAAGAAGAACTGCAGGTTGTCCGCGTTATCCACCTCATAGTGGCAGCCCTCGCTGGCGATCTGCTGGAGCAGAAGCTGCGGCTCGTACTTCTCATAGTCGTACAGATCCTCGAAGAAGCCGAGGGTATAGATCAGATAGCCGTTCTCCTTGAGGCGGTTCGCGTACTCGATCAGCTCGGATTTGCTGCAGCCCTCGTTGGGCAGGCCGTCGCTCATCAGGACGATGATCTTCTTTTTCGCCTCGCTGGCCCCGAACATCTCCTCGGCGGTCCGGAGGCCGGCCTCCATGTTGGTCCTGCTGCCGGTGGAGATGCGGTCGACCGTTGTGAGCAGGTAATCCTGGTCCTTGCTGAAATCGCACATCTTCATGGCGTCGGTGTCATAGGTCACGATGCCGATGCTCGCGTCCTCCTCCAGAACGGTCTGGACGAACTTGGTGGCCGCCTTTTTGGTCTCGTTGATGGGCGTGCCGGACATGCTGCCGGAGACGTCCAGCACCATCACCACGTCCCGCACCCGGGAGGTCTCCCGCTGATGGACCGTGGTGCCGCCCTGCTCCAGCTCCCGGATCTTGGCGTTGACGCAGCTGGCGTAGGCGCGGGCGCCGTTGTAGTTCGGGTGCATCGAATAGGCGCTGGCCACCCCGATCGATTTGAGATCCTGGTCCCGGGTCCCGAACAGGACCTCGTTGATCCAGGGGTCGCTGCTGTAGGCCGCGTGGGAGCGGAAGGCGTCCTCCACCGAGACGAAGCAGATGTTCATGCCGTCGGCCGCGCAGGACTGGACCAGCTTTTCGATCTCGCGGTTGAAGTCGCGGACCGCGTCGTCAATCAGCCGGGCCTCCTCCTCGCTGATGAAGAAGCCCTTGCCGCTGCGGTCCAGCAGCTGGGGATAACCGGCCACGATCAGCGTGGCCTGCTTCCCTGCCCGCTCGGTGATGTCCTTGTAAGCGTGGCGCAGGGAGTCCCGGATCCCGCCGCTCTCGTAAAAGTGCTTCCAGGTCTCGTTGAGCTTGTCCGCCAGATGGCTGGTCTTGAGATAGGTGCTGCCGGTGACAGCCTCGGTGACGATGTTGCTGAAGCCGGCGTCGTTCCCGCCCAGGGTCATTGTGACGTAGTCCACCTTGGCGTCGCTGGGGATCTTGTCAAAGATGTCGATCTGCGGCGGCAGGGTCGTTTTGCCCCAGACGAAGTCCCGGTTGTACTCCTTCTCCTGCCGGTGCAGAATGTCGTAGGTCGTCGCGCCGGAGGCGGCCGCGAAGTACCAGTTCGTGTCGCGATGATCGGCGAGCGTTCCGCTCAGGCCGGAGACCTGGAGCATGCCGGGCCAGGATTCCTCCGAACGGTGGGCGAGCCAGTCCTCGTTTTTGCAGCGCACGGACATGTCGCTGTATTGGCCGTAGAAGGGCGGAATGCCCTCGCCGGAGGAGTAGGAGTCGCCCAGGGAGACAATGACCGGCTTGCCGTTGCGGTCGGCCGCGGAGACCTGCC
>CAMOLY010000085.1 GCA_946619065.1 uncultured Clostridia bacterium
TAGCTTTAAGCGCTTCCGAACCACCCACGCCTAGCGTGGGGTTTTCGTATGACAATAACACCCCAGCCGCCGCGGCGGCTGGGGTGTTATCATAGCGGCGGCTCCCTGAATGCAGCCAAACCTGCCCGCGCCCCCTCCGTCGGGGCGCATATCATGCGCCCACAGTGCGAGACCGGGAACGATCAAAAGCATCGCAGTTCCTCTCTCACCGTGGGCGCACAATGTGCGCCCCGACGAAACAGGGGGCCGAGAGATTGCGTTGGGGCGCATGGTATGCGCCCGGACGAAAGAAGCCTGTGTCTCATTCCGCAGCGGCGCGACCCGATGCGCCAGGATGAAGCTATGAAACGTAACCCTAAAAAAATTTTATGATTTTTTAAAATTTTAACTTTTTTTGTCACATTTTCTTTCGAGTATGACTTTTATATCATAGAAGGTTTTCTGAAAGGAAGTGCGTGCCGTGCTATCGTCTTTTCAGCAAGCGCTGGTAGAAGCGTCGATCAAACGGAACCTGGCTGTATTGGAATCGGAGCTCGGCAAGGACGCCGCTTCCCCGGCTGCTTTCTTGCTGCATGAGGAGTACGGCCCCGCTCCAGCTTCGATATCCGGGGAAGCCACTTCGGGCAAGGCGCCTTTATCTGCTCAGAAAATCCTTCATTTGCCTTCGGAGCGGGAACCGGCTGGGATCTGAACGCTTTTGCTTTTTTCAATCGGAGCTGTTTCCGGTAGAAACGCAGCCGAAGATACAGTCATAGGAGGAAGAGAATCATGTCAATCTGTCCTTATGAAGCCTTAATCCGGACCTGGAAAGAAGCGCTGGGTTACGCGCAGGAAGCTCCGGCAGACGGTGTCTGTCCGCTATCCGGCCTGACGCGCGTCGAAGACAGCGAGCAGCAGCAGACCGGCGCGTCCCGGACGCGCGGGACCCTGCAGCCGGAACATGCGGATTATCACGTGGGGAACCATGCTTCCGCGCGGGAGTTCATTCTGCAGGGTGTGAAATACCGTATCCGTCAGGCTGTGTTCCAGAACCGGACAGAGGATGCACTGGAGCTGCTGGATGAATACGAGGCAGTGGCAGAAAGAGGGAATCCCGTCAACGAACAGCTTCTGCTGCTTTATCGGACAATCCTTGCGCCGGATCTGCCGATCCTGGATCGGGAGGAACGGTTTTTGGCCGCAATCAAGCTGACGAAGCCGGGCTTTGACCCGCCGCAGCTGCCGCTGGTGCTCTCCCATGAGGAGGTCGTCTGCATCGCCAACTACGCAAAGGTCCGGGGCGAGGCCGGTGATCTGAGCGGCGCAATCGTCCTGTATGACGGGCTGGATCGGTTCCTGGAGCAGAACAAAGGCTCCTCTGAGGTCGCGGTCCGAACGCAGCTGACGGTGCTGTTTCATCTGTCCGGATACCTGGAAATGGCCGGACGTTACAGGGAGACCGCGGCCGCTTCCGAAAAGGGGATCCGCATTTCCAGAGAATCGGAGCGATGCGGCTATCTGGATCAGTTTCTGTTCACGAAAGCTAAAGCTCTGTTGATGCAGGGCCAGGAGGCGTTGATTCCGGAAGCACGGGAGAGCTTGCGTCTTGCAATCTGTGCCGCGGAGGCGGTGGACGCAAGGCCGCGGCTGCAGCATTATCAGAATTACATGCAGACGTATTTCGAAGCGGCAAATGATGCTCTTTGAAGTCCGAAATCCCCGGGTCTGAAACCAGATCCGGGGATTTCGTTCGGTGCTTAAATGGTTGGAATATCGGGATCAAAGCTCGGCATGAGCTGAAGCTTAAAGAGATTATTCCTGTGCTTGCGGTCGATCAGTTCCTTCGTGGCCGGGTCGTCGATCTCACCGGTGCGGATATAGCGGTCGAGAACTGCGTAGGTGAAGCCGAGATTGTCCTCATCGGTCTTGCCGCAGAGGCCGTCGATCGGCGGTTTCTCCACCAGGACCTCCGGCAGGCCGAGATAGCGGCCGACCGCCTTGACCTCCTGGACCGTCAGGTGGGACAGGGGGCTGAAATCACCGACAGAGTCGCCGTAGCGGGTGGAGTAGCCCACCCAGTCCTCGGACAGGTTGCAGGTATTGACCACGCGGCCGTTGCAGCTCTGGCTGACCGCATAGACCGTGGCCATGCGGATCCGCGGGGGCAGGTTGGTGACACTCTGCGTGGAGAGCTCGAGGCCCTCCGGCATTGCGTTTTTGATGCCCTCCACCGCGTCGTGGATATTAACCTCATAGCGGCGGATGCCCAGGTGGTCGCAGAGCAGGTAGGCCATGTCAATGTCGTGCTGGACGCCGTTCGGCATCAGCACGCCGATGACCCGGTCCTTGCCCAGGGCCGCGACGCAGACCGCGGCAGCGACGGAGCTGTCCTTGCCGCCGGAGATGCCCAGAACCGCATTGCAGCCCGGGCCGTTCTGCGCAAAGAAGTCCTGCACCCACCGGACGCAGGCCTCGGTGATCTTTTGGACGTCGAACATTGAAATCTCTCCTTATCTGATTTGAATCTGGCAGGATCGCATCACCGTCAGAGCGGCTCTGTGGGCCTCCGGCGTTACGCCGGCGCAGCAGGCCGGGTCCACGGTGATTGTTTTTTCCGGAAAGCTCGCCTTGAGCAGCAGAGCATTGGAGATGACGCATATATCGGTGCACAGGCCGATCAGCTCCACGTCGAAATTCTCCTCCCCTGCGCGGTCACGCAGCAGCTGAGGCAGGATCAGCGAGCCGAAGGTCGGCTTCTCCACCGGCGTAAAACCTCTTTCATCCAGGGCGGCCCGGACGTCGGCGTCAAGCTCCCAGCCCGGCGTTCCCTTGATGCAGTGTTCGACCGGGAGCTGCTTCCCCTCGGCTGTGTGCAGATAATCCGCGGAATGGGTATCCAGGGTAGCGAAAAGCTCGCCGTCGAAGCCGAGGATTTTCGCCACGGCATGCGGCTTCATCGCGACCGCCTCCGGCGTGCCGAGGGATCCGTCGACGAAGTCCTTTTGCAGGTCTACGGCAATCAGAAAATGCTTCATATCAATCGCCTCCGTTGGTCTGAGTAAGCAGTTGATTCACCAAAACCGTGCGAAGTTCCATTGTATGAGCCGCGCAAACGGTCAGCGCGGAGGCCGGGCGGTCCCAATGGGTGAACGTGAAGCCGTCCTGCGTCCACGGTTCCGCGGAGGGGAGAAAGACCGTATCGCGGAAGCCGTAATCCAGCCCGACGCCGAGCGCCTTTCCCCAGGCCTCCTTGCAGGTCCAGACCCGGACGAAGCGGCGGTCCTGCTCCGAAGCGGTCTCCCCTGCTGCAACCCAAATGCGTTCCGGTTCAGACAGAACGCGGTAGATGGGCGGGATTTTGCTTTCCTGGGGGACCACCTCATCCGTCAGCGCATCCGGCGCCGACACCTTCCCCTCAAGGGGAAGGCATTGGGACGCGGCTATGGGGCAAGCCGGTCTGCGGAGCGGGCGGAAATCCTGTACATCCACGCCGAGCGCAGAGGCGTCCACCGCGCAGGCGACGGCGGTTTTGCAGTGCGAGAGGTTGAAGCGGATTTCCGGACAGTCCGGAAAATACGGCTTTCCCCTCTCCCCCCTCCGGATGACCGGAAGATCGGAAAGCCCATGGGCCTGACGCAGTGCCAGGCGGAGCAGCAGGACTGCAAGCGCCGACTGCACACGGGCAGCCGGAACACGCAGAGCGGAAATCCGCTCCGCGTGTTCCGGGGATATCCGCGCAAGCACCGGCAGAACGTCGGATTCCTCCAGGCGTTCCACACCTTCGAGCAGCCAGAGCATGGTTATTCCCTCAGAGCCGGGTGTTCAGCCACTGCAGCATCTCGGCATAGCCCGCCTGGGAAAGGGGGAAGGTCTTCTCCCCTTCTATGTCGCTGAACTCATAGCTCATCTCGCTGTGCCAGTACTCTGCCTTGACAGAGCTGGCCTCGTAGTCGATCTCCTTCTGGGTCTTCATCCGGACGTCCGGCGTGATCTGATAGCGGAACAGGCCGAGGCTGCCGGTGAAGACATTGCCGTTTTCGAAGTGGTGGAAAACCGGAAGGTAGACGCCTTCGCTCATTCCGCCATCAGCTCTTCCATCTCGCCGATCAGATCGCCGAAGAGGGACAGGGCCTGGTTCACGGGATCAGGCGTGGACATGTCGACGCCGGCGCCCTTGAGCAGGTCGATGGGATCCTTGGAGCAGCCGCCGGAGAGGAAGCCGATGTAGTCCTTGACGGCCTTCTCACCCTCGCGGAGGATGCGACGGGACAGGGCAATCGCGGCGGAGTAGCCGGTGGCGTACTGGAAGACGTAGTAGTTGTAGTAGAAGTGGGGGATGCGCTCCCATTCATAGGCGATCTCGTCGTCGAGGACAATGTCGTCGCCGAAGTAGAGATGGTTGAGCTTCTTGTACTCCTCGCACATCCGCTCGGCAGTCAGCGCGACGCCCTGCTGGTTGAGTTGGCCGATGATCAGTTCAAACTCGGCAAACATGGTCTGGCGGTACAGGGTGGTGCGGAACTGCTCGAGGAAGTGGTTGATCAGATAGGCCCGCTCCTTCTTGTCGGTGGTCTTGCCGAGGAGGTATTCCATCAGCAGGGCCTCGTTGCAGGTGGAAGCCACCTCGGCCACGAAGATCACGTAGTCGGCGTCCACCGGGTTCTGATACTTGTTGGAGTGCCAGGAGTGCAGGGCGTGGCCCATCTCATGGGCCAGGGTGAACTGGCTGTCGAGGCTGCCGGAATAGTTGAGCAGGACGTAGGGATGGACGAAGGCGCCGGCGGAATAGGCGCCGCTGCGCTTGCCGACGTTCTGATAGACGTCGATCCAGCGGTTGTCAAAGCCCTCCTTGAGGATCTTGCGGTAGGCCTCGCCCATCGGAGCCAGGGCGTTGTAGACGGTCTCCTTGGCCTGGTCGAAGGGGATCTTCGCGTCCGCGCCGGGGACCAGCGGGGTGTAGAGATCGTAGAAGTGCAGCTCGTCCACGCCCAGCAGCTTCTTGCGCAGGCGGACATAGCGGTACATCTTGTCCATGTTCTGGTGGACAGCCTCGATCAGATTGTGGTAGACGCTGACCGGGACGTTGGTCTGGTCCAGCGAGG
>CAMOLY010000086.1 GCA_946619065.1 uncultured Clostridia bacterium
TATCTCCTCATAAGGCTCAGTTCTTTCTTGCAAACGGAGCGTCCGTTTGGTATGATATATAACAGACACGGACATATGACCGCGCCCGATCAAAAGCGCTGGCTTTGAAATCTCGCTTTTTCCGACTCTTATTCGTGAGGGAGAATCTGCCATGATCGAATCATTTAACGCTTTTATTTCCTACAAACACGCGCCGCTTGACAACCGGGTCGCCGAGGAGATCCAGAAAGGTCTGGAGCGCTTCCGCGTTCCCGCTGCGATCAAAAAGAAGAAGGGAAAACAGAAGATCGAGCGGATCTTCCGGGATAAGGCGGAGCTGCCGATCACAAGCAGTCTGAGCGACAACATTTCCTACGCGCTGGAGCACTCCGATTTCCTGATCGTGATCTGCTCCCATTCCACGAAACTGTCCGCATGGGTGCCGCGCGAGATCGAATACTTTCTGAAGTTTCATCCGATCAGTCATGTGCTGACGGTGCTGGCGGAAGGAGAGCCGGGCGAGGTGATCCCGAAGCAGCTTCTGGAGACCACCGTCGTGAAAACGGGGGAAGACGGAACGATCCTCGAGGACGAGAACGGCAACCCGCTCACCGAAAAGCTGATGCTCGAACCGCTCTCGTGCGACTGGCGTCTGCCGCGGCGGAAGGCCAGAAAAGAGGAACTGCCGCGTCTTGCGGCAGCGATGCTCGACTGCTCCTATGACGAGCTCATCATGCGTTCCCGGCAGTACCGCCGGCGCAGAAACGCCGTTTTCTTCAGCATCGCCGCTGTCCTGGCCGCGGGCGCGATCGCCTATCTGCTCTGGAGCCGCGCACAGATCCAGAAGAATTATGAGGCTTCCCAGGCGAACCTGCGGCAGGCGCAGATCAATCAGTCGGTCTTTCTGGCAAACGCGTCGGAGCGGATCCTGGAGCAGGAGCACGACGGGATCGGCGCCATCCAACTGGCGATGGCGGCGCTTCCGGAACAGGGGGAGGACCGGCCGGTCGTGCCGGAAGCGTTATTTGCCCTGACGGAAGCCGTTCGGGCCTATGCGCCGGAGAATTCGTTCTATGTGAACCGCTTCCCCGGAAAGAAGTACTGCATGGGCAGTCCGGTCAAAGCGATGAAGGTCAGCGAAGACAGGAAGACGCTGTTCCTCCTGGATGATTCGGGCGAGGTCTCCGGCTTCGATACGATCTCGCAGGAAAAGGTCTTCTCCCGGGCGTTTGAAGACGCATTTACACAGAGAATGTCGATCCTCCCGATCGGAAACGACAGGCTGCTGGTCTGCGACGGCTTTTCGCTGTATCTTTATGACTGGAAAACAGGGCAGGAGATCTGGCAGGACCGTCTGTGGGTCAAGGAAACGGGCGAGACCTTTGCCGTTTCCGACGTCTTTGCGAACACCAATGCCAGGATCAGGTTCATGGGACTGGTCTGGAAGGATTCCTTTCCGGAGGTTGCCATGGCGCTCTCTCCGGACGGAACGACCCTGGCGGTCGACGGCGCAAACGACGTGATCCGGCTGCTCGACGTCGCGACCGGAGCGGAGCGGGAACGTCTGAACTGCTACGATTCCGCAGCTTTCGGCTCGGGGCTTTATACGAACGCGATCCAGAAGCTGATCTGGTCGCCGAACGGAGAGACGATCGCCGCCGTCTATATCGATGCTCAGGCGTCTCCGCCCAAGGTCTGTGTGATGGCCTATGACACAATGCAGGACAAATGGCACCGGTTCCGGACAGAAGAGCAGGTCTGGGAAGACCTCTGCTTTGCGGGCGACGACCGTCTGGTGCTGATGGCGATCGATGATATTCTGCAGAACAAGTCTGCCTATTCGATGAAAACGGCGTCCGGGACGATGACGACACTTAGAAGCAGCGACTGCCGCGTCACATGCTTCTCCCTGAAAGAGGAGAGCACACTGTGGCAGAGCAGCCTGCCCTGGGAGAATCCCTGGGTAAGGCCCGGAACGTGCGCGTATGATCCGACGGGACAGTCCGGAGACGGGGTTTTGAGCGTCTGCATCAGCAATCGGGCGTTTCTTCTGGACCCGAAGGAAGGGACGACGCTGGCCGCTCAGTCCTATCCCGATACCGTACTCGGGCCGATGCAGTACAACAACGGGACACTCTATGTGATCCTCGCGGACGGGAATTTGGCTTCCTTAACGGAATCCGCGTCAGGCAGCGGCGAAACCATGCTGCCGATCGTGGCGGATACCGGAACACCGATCCGAATCTCGCAGATGCTCCGCGTTCCGGACGAGGAACAAGGCAACACCATAGCCTTGTGCATGCAGGAGGGCTGTTCGGATGTCATCGGGTTCGGGATCATGTGCGATCCGGACGGAACGGCGCTTGCGGGGAAGGCGTTTGAGAGCGAACCGTCCGCTTCCTGGATCACGAAGGATTCTCTGCTGGTCTTTGCAGAAGATTCCCTGATCGGGCTGGATCCGGTAAACGGAGACCTTCTCTACGAGGTCCCGCTGGACGGGGCGGAAATCCTTGCCGATCTCGAAGCCGGCGAGCTCGGCACCGGAACGGATCAGATGGGTTTTGTCCTGAAAAAGGGAGACGAATACCTCTGCCTGCTGCTGGATCCGGCGGACGGAACGACGGAAACGGTTTCGATCGGCGGCCCGGCAAGACACTGCAGAAACGGCGTGCTGTACTGGCCGGATGAAGCGGAGACGAACGGCTTCGGCGCGATCATGAAGTTCGATCTGAAGAACCGGACGACAGAGCGGATCGAGATCCGCGGACCGGAAGGGGAGCAGCTGGTCGATTCCAGAGGCTTTTATGTCTCCCCCGACGGGACAAAGGCCGCGATGTCCACGGAAAACAATACGATCTGCATCGTCAGTCTGGTGACGGGCGAATATACGGAACTGAAGAAAGAGTCAAAAAATGCCAACTATTTCTGCTGGTCTCCGGATAATCGCTATTTTGTGCTGATCAGCAATACGATGATTGCCGTTTTTACCGCGGATGGGGAAGAAGTGACCCGGATCCCGACGGAAGGGAAGGAGTATGTCGCCTCCTATTTTGATCGGGACCTGCTCTATGTGGTATACGGCAACGCCAAGCTGTTCCGTTACCGGATCGCGGACGGCAGGGAAGACGGCGTGGTAGATATTTCTCTGTACGCCAACGACCGGTCCTTAGCGAAATTCCTTTTCCGGGACGGCCTGCTCTATCTGAATGTCGGCAGCAAGACCGGAAGGATGTCCGTCATTGATCTTTCGGAAATGAAACGGGTCTGTCTGCTGGATGACTGTGCCGGCTATTCCGAAACGACCGACCGCTTCTTCGTCTTGAGCCTGTGCAGCGACCGCCAATACCGTTTCTACAGTTTCCCGCGATATACCGTCGAGGATCTGCTCCGCAAGGGGGAGGAACTGGTCGGAGGCAGCGCCATGCTGCCGGAGATGAGGGCCCGGTACGGCCTGGAATGAGTTCGCTGCCGGTCCGGACCGGAGTGAGTTCCCGGGCTTGACATTTCCGTCTACTTGTTATAGACTGTAGAAAAAGCGTGTTTGGAGGGATGGCGATGGCGGAATACCAGCTCGGGGCGATGGAATCCAGATTTGCGGAAATGGTCTGGACGCATGCGCCGATTTCGACGGCTGAGCTTGTGAAGCGCTGCGAGGCGGAGCTGAACTGGAAGCGTACCACCACCTATACGGTGCTCAAGCGCCTTTGCGAAAAGGGCCTGTTTGCAATGCGGGACGGGACGGTCACGGTCCTGGTCGACCGGGACACCTTCTACGCCCGGCAGAGCAGGCAGTATGTGGATACGGCCTTTCAGGGTTCCCTGCCGGCCTTTTTGGCCGCCTTTACCGAAGGCCGACGGCTGACGGCAGAGGAGGCCGCCGAGCTGCGCGCGATGATCGAGCGGGCGGAGGAGGGCTGAGCGTGAACGATCTGCTTCAAACGCTTGCGGTCAACGGCCTCCGCGGCGGGGTGCTGATCCTGGTGGTGCTGCTGCTCCGGCTCCTTCTGCGCCGGACGCCGAGACGGGTGTTCTGTCTGCTCTGGGGTCTGGCTGCGCTGCGGCTGCTGGTTCCCCTGCGCCTGACTGCCTTTTTTGGCCTGCTGCCCGTTCAGCGGGCCGCGGCGCCGAGTCCGATCTCCCCTGGAGGCGTCACGATTCTGACGGAGCTCTCCTCCGCTTCGGCGTCCGTTCCCGGATCGGCGGCTGAGACCTCGGCATTCTCTCTGACGGCGCTGCTGCCCTGGCTCTGGCTCTCCGCGGCGGCGGGGCTCCTCGCCTGGGGGACGCTCCGCTCTCTGCGGCTTCGGCGCAGCCTGCGCTCCGCCGTATGCCTGGAAAACGGCGTCTGGTCTTCCGATCGGATCCGCTCTCCCTTTGCTATGGGGATTCTGCGGCCCCGGATCTATGTTCCCGCTGATCTGGAGGAGGAATGCCTTCCCTGGGCGCTCGCCCATGAACGCGCCCATCTGAAGCACGGCGATACCCGCTGGAAGGCCCTCGGCTATGTTCTTTTGAGCGTCTATTGGTTCCAACCCCTTTGCTGGCTGGGCTGGTTCGCCTTCTGCCGGGATCTGGAGCTTGCCTGCGACGAGCGCGTCACCGGCAGGCTGCCGCTTTCGGACCGGAAGGCCTATGCCCTGGCCATGCTGCGCTGCAGCGTTCCCGCGGGGCTGCCCGGTGCGGCGGCCTTCGGGGAAAAGCCGGTCAGCGTCCGCATCCGTGCCGTGATTCAAAACCGCAGACAGTCCAGCCGGCTCAGCGCCTTGATCGGCGCGGCCTGCGTCCTGCTGATCCTTTGCCTCAGCTTTGAAGCCCCCGCCTCGGCCCGGCGTCCCGCAGCCGCGGAGCCCGCCGCGCTGTCGGCAGTCCCGACAGAGCCCGCCGGGACCGAGGCGCCGGAAACCGTTCAAAGCGGGACAGTGCTGTGGACAGGGGAGAACGGCTCCTTCGCCGTGGCCCTGCAGGATGCGCTGCTTGTAACGAATCAA
>CAMOLY010000087.1 GCA_946619065.1 uncultured Clostridia bacterium
CAAGCTCCTGATAGTCCATATACTTTTTCCGGCCCAGGGTCAGCACGCTGACCATGGCGGTCAGAGCGGCGCCGAGAGAACCCTCCAGCGCAGCCGCGGAGCCGCCGCCGGGAGCCGGGGCGTCAGAGCCCAGCAGGTTGGCAAAAGAGGCAACAGTCAGTTCAGAAAGCTCCATTGTGTCCTCCTTCTCACATATCGAGCAGGCTGTACTCCATGACCTGCTCACGGCAATTGAAGTTCTCCAGCTTCAGGTAGTACTCGGCGCAGTCGATCAGAGCCTTTGCGGGGGTGATGCCCACGAGCTCGGAGCCAATGATGCGTACACCGTAACGGTCCGCAAGGGCGCGGATCATTTCATAGGTGTAGTACAGGGGAGTCCCTTCATAGTTGACCATGTTCATGGAAACCTGAGCAATGTTCCGATCCTCCAGCATAATACCGAGGGCCTTGCAGTACTGGAAGCCGCCGGAGCTGCCGCGGATGGCTTTCGCGATGGACTTGGCAATTTCCAGGTTATCCGTGTCCAGATTGACGTTAAAGGCCACCAGAGGCATTCTGGCGCCGATGGCGGTGATGCCGGCGGTGGGATGAATCTTGCGCTCACCGTAGTCAGGGGCCCAGTCGGGCTCCAGCAGCTTCTCGGGCATACCCTCGAACTGACCCTTGCGGCACTTGGCCAGATTGCGGCGCTCGGGGCGGGTAGCGGAATCCTCATAGAGGAAGGAGGGGACCTTCAGTTCGTCCCAAATCCGCTGGGCCACGCGCTTGCTGAGGTCAATGCACTCCTGAAGCGTCACGTCCATGGTGGGGACGAAGGGGATCACGTCGGTGGCGCCCATCCGGGGATGCTGGCCCACGTGCTTGTTCATGTCGATGAGCTCGGTCGCTTTTTTCGCAAGCTGGAAGGCAACCTCTTCGATGCCGTCGGGAGAACCAACCATGGTGAAGACGCAGCGGTTGTGGCTGCCGTCGGTCTGGACGTTCATCAGAGTCACGCCGGGGGCGGCGCTGGCGACGTCCACCAGCTGCTGAAAGACAACAGGATCGACTTCCTTGCTGACGCTGAAATTCGGAATGCATTCAATGATTTTGGCCATGACAAAATACTCCTTTATGAATAGTTGTGGAAAGATTAATTACCGCGATAGAAATTGCCTTTTTTAACGACCGCGTGGACCAGATTGCTGCCCAAACGGTAACACAGATAGTTCAGATCCGGCGCGTCCCAGATCACCAGGTCGCCCTGCTTGCCGGCCTCAATGGAGCCGACGCGGTCCGCCATCCCGATGGCAGCGGCGCCGTTCAGCGTGACAGCGGTCAGAACCTCTTCCGGGGTCAGCCGATATTTGAGACAGCCCAGATTCATAACCAGCTGCAGATTCAGGCAGGGGCAGGAGCCGGGATTGAAGTCCGAGGCCATGGCCACGGGCACGCCGGCTTCGATCATCTTCCGGGCGGGGGCATAGGTGGAATTCAGATAGAAGCTGGTTGCGGGCAGCAGACATGCGATGGTCCCGCCCTGCGCCATGCTTTCGATTCCGGCGTCCGGGCAGACAATCAGGTGCTCTGCTGAGATCGCTCCGATCTCCCCGGCCAGCTGAGAGCCGCCGATGGGATCGATCTCGTCGGCATGGATCTTGGGGATCAGCCCGTTGTCCAGCCCGGCCTGCAAAATGCGCCGGGATTCTTCTGCGGTAAACACGCCGGTTTCGCAGAAGACGTCGCAGAATTTCGCCAGCTTCTGTTTGGCTACTGCGGGGATCATCTCCTCACAGAGCAGCTTCAGATAGCCCTCACGGTTCTCTTTGAACTCCGGCGGCAATGCGTGGGCGCCCATGAAGGTCGGAACCACATCCATCGGATGGTTCTTGTTGAGCGCCTTGATGACCTTAAGCTGCTTGAGCTCTTCTTTTTTGTTAAGTCCATAGCCGCTCTTGGCCTCGCAGGTGGTGGTGCCAAAGGAAAGCATCTCGTCCAGCGCACGGCCAGCCTTGTTTGCAAGCTCCTCTTCTGTGGCAGCGTGCGTTGCTTTCACCGTAGAGAGGATTCCGCCGCCGGCGGCCAGGATGTCCAGATAGGGGACGTTCCGGATCTTCATGGCCAGCTCGTTCTGCCGCCAGCCGCCGAAGATCAGATGCGTGTGGGCGTCCACCAGTCCGGGCGTGACCAATCTTCCACCGGCGTCATATTTCTCGCCGAAGGTCATGGGCTGGTTTCGGTCGCCGCAGGCGACGATACTGCCGTTTTCCAGGTAGATCCATGCGTTTTCCAGGACCTTGAGCCGGCCCTGGTCCGCGCCCCGTCGGGCTTCGTTTCCCTCGGGCGTGACGAGCATGCCGATGTTGTAGATGAGCTGGCTGCTCATTTCAGAACCTCCATGGCGTCTGCAATCACCTTGTCATCCGCCAGATAGGGAAGGGTGATGTGATCCTTGCCTGCGTACATGCCGTTGTATTCCGCGGCGGTAGTCAGGGCGTTTTCGTTCCTGGCCCAGGCGCGGCGGGCAACGCCAACCATGGTATCCCAGGGCATCGACATCCGCAGGATCGTGTCCACCCGCTCGGAGCCGTCCAGAACCATGCCGAAGCCGCCGTTGATGGCGCGGCCGATGCCGGTGCCGCCGCCGTTGTGCAGGGCGATGTAGCTCATGCCGCGGGCCGCGTTGCCGGCGTAGCACTGGGTGGCCATTTCGGCCATGATGTTGGAGCCGTCCTTGATGTTGGAGGTCTCACGGAAGGGAGCGTCGGTTCCGCCGGTGTCGTGGTGGTCACGGCCCAGGATCACGGGACCGATTTCTCCGTTGCGGACCATTTCGTTAAACTTGAGGGCAATGTTCATGCGGCCCATTGCATCCTGATAGAGGATGCGGCACTGGGTGCCGACCACGAGCTTATTCTGCTTCGCGTCGCGGACCCAGACATAGTTGTCGTAGTCCTGATAGCGGCGGTTATGGGCCAGAATATAGTCCGCAGCAGCCTTGTCGGTCTTGTCCAGATCTTCGGGATTGCGGGACAGGCAGCACCAGCGGAACGGGCCGTAGCCAAAGTCGAACAGGCACGGGCCGAGAATGTCTTCCACGTAGGACGGGAAGACGAAGCCGTCGAGGTCGTTCTCACCGTTGCGGCAGACGGACTTGACGCCGGCGTCATAGACAGCCTTCAGGAAGCTGTTGCCGTAATCGAAGAAATAAGTGCCCTGCTCGTGGAATTTGCAGATCATTTCGTAGTGATGACGCAGGGTCTTGTCCACGAGAACGCGGAATCCCTCGGGATCCTTGTCCAGCATCTCGGTGCGCTGCGCGAAGGTGAGGCCCTGCGGGCAGTAGCCCCCGTCGTAGGGCACGTGGCAGGAGGTCTGGTCGCTCATCAGATCCACGTGGACGTCGTGCTCGTAGAGGTACTCCAGCAGATCGACGATGTTGCCGTTGTAGGCGACTGCACAGGCCTTTCCGGCAGCCTGATGCTCACGGGCGATCCGGACCGCCTCTTCCAGGCTGGCGGTGCGGTGGCTGACCCAGCCCTGGGTGTAACGGGTTTCGATTCTGGAATCATCCACTTCGGCAATAATGGCTGCCGCACCGGCAATTTCCGCAGCCTTGCCCTGAGCGCCGCTCATGCCGCCGAGACCGGCGGAGACGAACATGCGGCCTGCCAGGTTGCCGTCGTTGGGGATGCCGAGCTTCAGTCTGCCCGCGTTGAGCAGGGTGTTGAAGGTGCCGTGGACAATGCCCTGCGGCCCGATATACATCCAGCCGCCGGCAGTCATCTGGCCGTAGTTGGCAACGCCCAGCGCGGCGGCCCGGTTGAAGTTCTCCTGATCGTCGAAGTTGCCGATCATCAGACCATTCGTGATGATGACGCGGGGCGCCAGCTTGTGGGAATGGAACAGGCCCAGGGGGTGACCGGACATAACCACCAGAGTCTGCTCGTCGGTGAGCGCTTCAAGATATTTCTTGATCAGCCGGTACTGCATCCAGTTCTGGCAGACCTGACCGGTTTCGCCGTAGGTGACCAGCTCGTAGGGATAGAGAGCGACGTCAAAGTCGAGATTGTTGTCGATCATGACCTGAATCGCACGGCCTTCGATGCAGTTGCCCCGGTACTCGCTGATTGGCTTGCCGTAGAGCTTGCCCTGCGGGCGGAAACGGTAGCCGTAGATTCTGCCGTGCTCCTTGAGCTCCTGCGCAAATTCCTTCGCCATCAGTGCGTGATGCTGCTTCGGAATGTAGCGCAGCGCGTTCCGGATCGCGAGCTCCTTGTCGGCCTCGGTCAGACGGGACTCTCTGCGCGGCGCGCGGCGGTACTGCGGATCAAACTTCGGGTATTCCGGCAATTCGTCGTCCAGGCGAATAACCGTTGCTTTTTCCGGATCAAATACCATCATTCATGCCTCCTGTGCAAGTTTATTATTCAAAGTCCGGGAGTGTTTTTTCCACGATGTCGTCCAGCTCGGTGCTGCGGATCAGCGCCTCGACCTTTTCAATGTCCAGCCGGAGTTCGCGGTCTTCCTCGCAGAAGCTGACGTCCCTGCGAACGCGGCTGTAAACCTTGTCCAGCACCGGGGACAGCCCGCTGCCCCACGGTCCGACGATGCGGCGGATATCGATCGCCTGGCAGGCGGTCAGCAGCTCGTAGGCCAGGACGGAGCGGGTGTTTTCCAGAATCAGACCGGATTTCCGCGCCGCGGTGGTTCCCATCGAGACGAAATCCTCCTGATTGGCGGAGGAGGGGATTGTGTCGACCGAAGCGGGATGCGCAAAGACCTTATTTTCGGAAGCCATTGAAGCCGCTGTGTACTGGACGATCATGTAACCGCTGTTGACGCCGGCCTTCGTAGTCAGGAAGGGCGTCAGGCCGTTGGACAGGGCAGCGTTGACCATGCGCTCGATGC
>CAMOLY010000088.1 GCA_946619065.1 uncultured Clostridia bacterium
GTGAGCTCCGCCGAGGGCGTCGGGCTGCGGTACCCTTCACCGCCGCGAATTTTCGCAAAATGGAGACTGCGCGTTACCGTATAGGATCGTCCGTCCTGCAGAAAGAAAAGCCGGACCAACGTGTCAACGCTCTTGTCCACCCGGTCACAGTGCATCATGTCCGGCCGTCGGTCCTTCCCGCTGGCCTCTCCGTAGAGGGCGAAGACAATGCCGTCAAAAATCGTAGTTTTTCCTGCCCCGGTGTCGCCGGTGATCAGATACAGCCCTCTGGAGAACTGATCGAAGCGGATCTCGGTTTGCTCCGCGTAGGACCCGAAGGCGGTCAATTCCAGCTTGATGGGTCTCATGCCTCGTCCTCCCTTGCCCGGGCCAGCAGACGGGCGGCAAGCACCTCGTCTCGGGCCTCGTCTCCGGCGCCGCTTAACAGCTCCGCGGCGTATTCCAGCAGGCGTTGTTCGCCTTCGCTGAGTTCAGTCCCGTCCTGCTTTGCCCGGTAGAAATCGGAAAACAGCTCCGGAAGACTGCGCTCCTGCACAGCCCGGGTCGTAAGCCCGGCATCAGCGCCCTCCTGCTCCCGGAAGGCGGAATTCAGCTCCAGCAGCGTGCAGCCGCGCCGCTCCAGCAGTCCGCGCAGGGACTCGCTGATCTCCGGCGTGATGCGCTGATCGGTCAGTGTGATGCTGACATAAGCCCCGGGCTCCACCGCCTGGGCAAGGGCCGTGACCGCATCCCGGCTGCCGGTCCAGGGCTTGAGCGGGTGCAGGGGCGGGATCACCTGAACCGCCGCTTCCACCGGTGCGCCCTTTTCACCAAGGGTCACCAGAAGCGGCCCCTTCACGGGCTGCCGCACCTCGTTGAAGTGGTAGCAGAGCGGAGAGCCGGCATAGCGCACCTCCTGCCGTCCCACCGGATAGGCCGCGTGAATGTGGCCCAGAGCCACATAGTCAAAGTCGTCAAAGACGGTGTAGTCCACCTGTCCCACGCCGCCGATCATGGACTCCGAGCCGCCGCGCTCGATCTCAGCGCCGGAGGCGGTCACGTTCTGATGGGCGACCAGCACGTTCCGCTGGGAGAAGTCGATCTCCTGGGCCGCCAGCAGAGCACGGATCGCTCCGCCGTAATCCCGCGGGGCGTCCGTTTTCAGAGCCTCCCCAACCAGAGCAGGGAAGACGTAGGGCATCAGCCAAAAGGTGACCGGCCCGGATTCGTCCCGCAGGGTGACCCGGTCGAGCTTCCCCGGCGGGGTCAGCGCGCCGGCAATGTGCAGACCCTGCCTGGAGAGCAGCTCCCGTCCGAAGGCCAGCCGCCGGGCGGAATCATGGTTGCCGGGAATCAGCAGAACCGGGATCCCCGCGTCCGTGAGTCCGGTCAGAAACCGGCTCAGCAGCTCCACGGCCTCCGGGGCCGGCGCGCCGCGATCATAGACGTCTCCGGCAATCACGACCGCGTCCGGCCGGAGCTCCTCCGCCAGGGCCAGGAAACGCTCGGCCCAGACCGGCTGATCGCAGCTCTCGAGCAGGGATACGCCGTGCAGGGACTTTCCGAAATGCAGATCGGCAAGATGCAGAAAACGCATGTGCAAGCCTCCGTGATTCAGTCTGGTTTCATTTTATCATACCCTGTGCCGCCGGGCAAGCGCGGGGTGTGAAAAATGCGGAAAAATCTTCCGGCGGGATTGATTTCTTTTCACGGTCTGATATAATACACATGAAAAATAGATTCTTCCGCAGCAGGAGGCGATTCAGATGAAATCGATACAGGACATCTACAAGATCGGGAAAGGCCCGTCCTCGTCCCATACGATGGGTCCGCAGCGGGCGGCCGCCCTGTTCCGGGCAGAGCACCCGGATGCGGAGGCCTACCGCGTGGTGCTCTACGGCTCTCTGGCAAAAACCGGCACCGGCCACGGCACCGACCGGGTCCTGCGCGAGACGCTCTCGCCGGTTCCGACCGAGGTGGTCTTTGCGGCGGAGGATCCCGCCGACCTCAGACACCCCAACACCCTGGACCTGTACGCCGTGGAGAAGGGCGTGGAGTCGCCCGCGATGCGGGTGGAGTCCGTCGGCGGCGGCGACATTGTCATCGAGGGCAGAGCGCGGGACACCGACCTGCGGGACGACGTCTACCCCGAGAATTCCTTCGCCGAAATTGCGCAGTTCTGTAAATGGCGGGATATCCGCATCTGGGAGTACGTGGAGCTCAACGAGGGACCGGAGATCTGGACCTTCCTGGCCAAGGTCTGGAAGACGATGCGCTGGGCGATTGCCGACGGACTCCACGCCTCCGGCATTCTCCCGGGCGGGCTGAATCTGGAGCGCAAGGCCAAGTTCCTCTATGAACAGGCCGAGAAGAACCAGCTGGTCCAGATCAAGGAGACCCGGACCATCTGCGCCTATGCCTTCGCCGTGTCCGAGCAGAACGCCGACAACGGCACCATTGTCACCGCCCCCACCTGCGGCAGCTGCGGCGTGGTTCCCGCAGTTCTGCGCTATATGCAGGAGTACTACAAGTTTTCGGACGAAGAGATTCTCCATGCCCTCGCCACCGCCGGCATCATCGGCAACCTGATCAAGCAGAACGCCTCGATCTCCGGCGCCGAATGCGGCTGCCAGGCGGAGATCGGCGCTGCCTGCTCCATGGCGGCCGCGGCGCTGTGCGAGCTCAAGGGGATGAACCTGTCCCAGATCGAATACGCGGCCGAGATCGCCCTGGAGCACCACCTGGGCCTGACCTGCGACCCGATCTGCGGCCTCGTGCAGATCCCGTGCATTGAGCGCAACGCAGTTGCCGCGATGCGGGCCATGAACTGCTTCAACTTGGCCTACTTTCTCTATGACACCCGCTCGATCAGCTTCGACATGGTGGTCAAAACGATGTACCAGACCGGCATCAACATTGCCAAGGCCTTCCGCGAGACCTCCGAGGGCGGCCTTGCCCGCCTCTACCGCCGCGGCAGGCGGTAGCCGGAGGGGTCGGAGTCTGTCCGCGCGGCACACCCCCCTCATAAAAAAGCATCCGGGCAGGATGCTTTTTTGCGTCCGGATACCTTTCCGGAAAGTGCGAAGGTGCAGGAATTCTGTGTTTAGTGGTTGATTCTTTCCAAGCCCCGTGGTATAATAAAATGAAAAATTGTGGAGATTGTACGGGAGTCTGCGGTTTTCCGCCGCTTGGAGTGTGAAATGAACATCCTGATCACCGGCGCCTGGCCGGATGCGAAGCAGAATATCGGACAGATTGAGGCCATGGGCCACCGGACGGCTTTCCTGCAGAACGAGGCCGACGCCCTGCCCTGCGACCCGGCCTGGGTGGAGGGCATCGTCTGCAACGGCCTGTTTCTGCATCATCCCATCGAGTGCTTCCCGAACCTGCGGTTTATCCAGCTCACCAGCGCCGGTTATGACCGCGTCCCGATGGACCGCGTAAAGGCGCGGGGCATCGAGATCCGCAATGCCCGCGGCGTCTACAGCGCCCCAATGGCGGAGTTTGCCGTTGCCTGCGTGCTGCAATGCTACAAACAGCTCCCGTTTTTCCGGGAAAACCAGAAGGCGCGCGTGTGGGAAAAGCGCCGCGACCTCCGCGAGTTGACCGAAAAAACCGTCCTGATCGTCGGCTGCGGCAGCGTCGGCGCCGCATGCGCCGTGCGCTTCGCCGGCTTCGACTGCAGGGTGCTCGGCATTGACCTTTGCCCCCGGCCGGTCACCGGCTGCGAGGAGGTCCGCCCGCTGACCGAGCTGGACCGAAGCCTCCCGGAGGCCGACGTCCTGGTTCTGACCGTCCCCCTGACTGAGGCGACCCGTGGCCTGATCAGCGCCGCCCGCCTGGCCGCCATGAAGCCGGACGCAGTCCTGGTCAACATCTCCCGTGGCCCGGTGGTGGACGAAGCCGCCCTGGCCTCCCATCTGAAGGCCGCGCCGGCGTTTTCCGCCGCCCTGGACGTCTTCGCTCAGGAGCCGCTGCCCGAAGCTAGCCCCCTGTGGACCTGCCCCAACGCCCTGCTCACGCCGCATAACAGCTTCGTCGGCTCCCGTAATTCGGAGCGGCTGCGCAGTCTGATTCTGGAAAATCTTGCCTCGTTTCGATGAGGCTGTGTCCCGAACAGCAGCTTCATCTGCAATATCTGACAGGGTCTTGCCGATCTGACCGCAGGCGGAAAGCGCGTGCGGCCCGATCCGACCCCGCCTCTATGGGAGAACAGAGCGTATGAATGAAAACTGGACAACCGTAAAAGAAGGACTCAAACAGTATCCGGCGTATCGGTCCGCTGTTTTCGAGCAGGGATATTTGGTAACCAATCGGCGGATTTCAATGGGGGAGGATTTCCCCTATTACGGAAACTGGAGAGAAGTCCGCTGGCATGATGCCTGTTTCTACCTACACAAAAACCAGAAGCTTTATCTCCATGAGGCTGACGGCAGGCTTTACTTCCTGATCGGTCATGCCTACGATCCCTTTGCCGGGATCGCCGAGGAAGACAAGCTCCTGGAACGGTTTGCGGCATGCTCCCGCGGGGATTTCGAAACAGGGATTTCCTGTGTTGACGATCTCACGGGCCTGTTTCTAATGGGGATCCTGGAGGATCAAAAGATCACCTTCTGGGGCGATTTTGAGAGCATGCGCGCCACATATTACGGCAAAGTCGGCGCCAATTGGTATCTTGCGTCCCACGAAGAGCTGGTTGCCTTCCAGGAAAACCTGACCCGGGATCCCTACGTCGAACGGCTGGAGAAATACCGCTGGTATTATCTCTACGGGGAAGGACTGCCCGGCGACATCAGCCACTATCTGGAGCTGAAAAAGCTG
>CAMOLY010000089.1 GCA_946619065.1 uncultured Clostridia bacterium
GCGCTGTTATGGCCGCTGTGGTCAGCGGCCACTACGGGTCAGCGGCCACTACGGAATTCCTGATACCAGGCTCCCATTAAAACCTTTCGATTTTAATAGGAGCGCACCGTGCTTCGCACGCTGCCATTTTGTGCCTGCGGCACAAAACCCGTCTGCTATGCATAAGCTCCACCAACGAAAACAAGTTTTCGGGTGTCGCTTATCATGCGAACGCCAACGCGCCTCCGGCGCTATAAAATGCTTTTTAAAGCATTTTATTGGCGTTCCGTATAACGCCGTTTCGTTTTCCCCATTGCCTGTGGATTGTGGATTTCGGATCTGTGGATTGCTCAGAATCCTGTTTTCTTCGACCGGAGGGCTGTGGAAAACCCGCGATGATCCCCAAAACCCTGTGGAAAAGATTTCCAGGAAATAACAGGGAAAACGACCGTTTTCCACCATCCACCGGGCTACTATTATTACTACGATAAATATTCTCTTTCTTTCTGATAAGAGAGAGAAGAGAGAAAAGGAGCCGCTTATGAAGTTCACCTGTGAAAAAACACCGCTGTTCAACGCGATTTCCATCGTCTCCCGGACGGTCAGCCCGAAGAGCAGTTTGGCTTTTCTGGAAGGAATCTTTCTGAGCGCCGGAGAGAATCTGAAGCTGACCGGCTACAATCTGGAAACCGGCATCACAGTCCAGGTGGAGGCCAACGTCCGGCAGGCCGGCGCCTGCGTCATGCCCACCCGCATGTTCTCCGACATCGTCCGCAAGCTGCCGGACGAGACCGTCGCCATTGAGGTGGACGAGAACTATAAGGTCACCATCAGCGCAGGCGTCTCCAAATTCCAGCTGATGGCCGTCGCGGCCGACGAATATCCCCAGCTTCCGAAGGTGGAGGAGGAGAGCGCGGTCCGGCTGCCCCAGAAGGCCCTGCGGGATCTGATCAGCGGGACGATCTTCGCGGTCTCAATGGACAGCGCCAACGCGATCTATACCGGCTGCCTGGTGGAGGCCCGGGAGGAAGCCATCACGATGGTCGCCATCGATGGCTACCGCCTGGCCAAGCGCACCTGGCACGCCGAGGACGCCGAGTTCCCGCCGATGCACTTTGTTGCGCCTTCGGCCGCCCTCCGGGAGCTGGAAAAAATCCTCTCCGACGGAGAAGACGAGGTTCTCTTCACGCTGGGCAAAAAGCATATCTCCTTCTCCATCGGAAACGCGATGCTGATCTGCCGCCTGCTGGACGGAAAATTCGTCGACTGGCGCCGGTTTATTCCCGAGACCACGCCGATCCGTCTGGTGGCGAATCTGGCGGAGCTGACCGCCACCATCGAGCGTGTCAGCCTGATTGTCTCGGAAAAGTACAAGAGCCCGGTCCGCTGCATGTTCGGCAAGGACGGGGCCCAGTTCCGGACCGTCACCACAATTGCTTCCGCCAACGACGGCTGCCGCATGGCCGGCGACGGCAAGGACACGGAGATCGGCTTCTCCTGCCGTTATATGCTGGAGGCCCTGCGGGCCGTGCCCACCGAGGAGGTCTGCATTGAGCTCTCCGGCGGCCTGTCCCCGATCCTGCTGACCCCGCCGAACACCGACGTGGACTTCACCTACCTGATCCAGCCGGTCCGGCTGAGCTGAGCGCGTCCCGCCGGACGAAAGGGAAGCATCCCGCTCCGTAGGGGCGCACACTGTGCGCCCACGGTGAGAGAGCCTTCCCGGTGGTTTTTATCGCTGCCGGTCCCGCTCTGTGGGCGCATAATATGCGCCCCGACGCAATCTCTCGGCCCCCTGTTTCGTCCGGGCGCACATTGTGCGCCCACGGAACGGGACCTGTAACGTCGATAACCACCGGAGCCGGTCCCGCTCTGTGGGCGCATGATATGCGCCCGGACGAACCTGTGTCTCCGGCGCCTCGCATCCCCCGTTCCCCTGATCCCTATTCCCTCCGAAAGGAGCCCGTTATGAAAGTACGAGTACGCAGAATTCAGCCCAAAGCGGTTGAAATCCCGATTTCTACCGAATACATCAAGCTAGAGAGCTTTCTCAAGCTCGCGGACGCCGCGCCGTCCGGCGGGATGGCGAAGACCTTCATCCAGAACGGCGACGTTCTGGTCAACGGCGAGGTTTGCCTGATGCGCGGCAAAAAGCTCCGGCCCGGCGACAGCGTCACCTTCGACGGCTGCTCCTTTCAAGTCACGCAGGATAAAGAAGTTGACAACTGATACGAGTGTTCCCATTAAAACCTTTCGATTTTAATGGGAGCGCACCGTGCTTCGCACGCTGCCATTTTGTGCCTGCGGCACAAAATCCGTCTGCTATGCATAAGCTCCACCAACGAAAACAAGTTTTCGGGTGTCGCTTATCATGCGAACGCCAACGCGCCTCCGGCGCTATAAAATGCTTTTTAAAGCATTTGATTGGCGTTCAGTATGCAAAATGAAAGCTTCGGCGGTTTCCGAATTGCAATTCGGAAAACACATTCATTTTCAAGTTTCAACGTTCAACTGATACAGCGTATGAGAATTCTTGATCTGACCCTCTACAATTTCCGCAACTACGAAGCCCTCCAATGCGCCTTCGACCCCGGCATCAACCTTTTCATCGGGGAAAACGCCCAGGGCAAGACGAATCTGCTGGAGGCGGTCTGCTATCTCAGCCGCGGCGCGGCCTTCCGCACCCGGAAGGAGGCCGAGCTGATCCGCTTCGGCAGCGAGTTTGCCGAGCTGGAGGCCCGGGTCTTTTCCTATGACCGGGAGCAGCGCATGAAGGCCGTCCTCTTTGCCGGCAGAAGACCCCGCCAGCTCTTCCTCTCCGGCGTCAAAAAGCTCACGCGGGAGGCCCTCGACGGGGTGCTGAACACGGTTCTGTTCTGCCCGGAGGATCTGAGCGTCCTGAAAAAGGGCGCCGCGGAGCGGCGGCGGCTGACGGATGACGCCCTGTGCCAGCTCCGGCCCCGCTACGCGAAGGCGCTGGAGGAATACCGGCGCTGCGCCGCCCAGAAGGCGGCTGTTTTGCGGGAATGGCACGACCGGCCCGGGCTGCTGGACCTGCTGCCGGAGTATAACGAGCGCATGGCCCAGACCGGCGCCATCATCATCCATTCCCGCGCCGGGTATCTGCGTCATCTGGCGGCGTACGCCTCCGCCCACCACGCCGCCTTCACCGGCGATTCCGAGCGGCTGGAGCTGAACTATCAGACCGTCTCCACCGTGGCGGATCCGGCGGCGCCGGCCGAGCGGATCTATGGCTGGCTGCGGGAGCATCAGGAGAGCCACCGGCAGGCGGAGATCGCCGCCGGACAGTGCCTCTCCGGCCCCCACAAGGACGATTTTGAGCTGACGATCAACGGCCTCTCGGTCCGGACCTACGGCTCCCAGGGCCAGACCCGCACCGCCGCCATCAGTCTGAAGCTGGCGGAGCGGGATCTGTTTGAGCAGGACACCGGCGAGCAGCCTGTGCTGCTGCTGGACGACGTCCTCTCCGAGCTGGACGCGGGGCGGCAGGACTTTGTGGTCAACTGCATCCGCTCCGGCCAGGTGCTGATCACCTGCTGCGAGACCGACCGCGTCACCGCCGCCGGAAGAACCTTCCGGGTCGAGTCGGGCACGGTCCGCCCGGTGGAGGATTGAATGCCGGAGCCGGTCTGACAGGATCGGAATCAGCCGCCCGGACGGAAGGGAAGCGTCCCGCTCCGTCGGGGCGCACAGCTCTGCATAAGTTCCGGCAACCAAACACGCAGCGCTCCGCTTGCGTCTTTGGGCCGTCACTTAACTGTGCGCCCACGGTGAGAGAGTGGCTCCGGTGGTTTTGATCGCTGCCGGTCCCGTACTGTGGGCGCATGATATGCGCCCGGACGAACCTGTGTCTCCGGCGCCTCGCAACCCCCGTCTCCTATTGCCTATTGCCTGTTGCCTATTGCCTCGCATCCCCCGTCCCCTAGTGACTGTTGACTAGTGACTAGTGACTCGTAACCCCCGTCTCCTATCACCGAAACCTGCGGGAGAAACGCCCATGTACATTCCCATCGGAAATGATTTATCCATCCGGGACCGGGACATTGTGGGGATCTTCGATCTCGACAAGTGCTCCTATGAAAAGAAGACCCGGGAATTTCTGGCGAAGGCGGAGCAGAACGGCGAGGTCATTCCGGCTGCCGACGATCTGCCGAAGTCCTTCATTCTGACCGAACAGTACGGCTTCCACCGCGTCTGGCTCGTCCAGTTCAACTCCACGACGCTGGAAAAGCGGGGCCTGAAATAGCCGCCGCCCGGGTCCTTTCGGTGGGTTTTATGGCCGCTGTGGTCAGCGGCCACTACGAGGTCAGCGGCCACGACGGGTCAGCGGCCACTACGAGGCGGACGAAAGGGAAGCGTCATGCTCCGTCGGGGCGCACACTGTGCGCCCACGGTGAGAGACGGACTCCGGTGGTTTTGATCGCTGCCGGTCCCGTACTGTGGGCGCATGGTATGCGCCCGGACGAAAGGGAAGCGCCATGCTCCGTAGGGGCGCACAGTGTGCGCCCACGGTGAGAGAGTGGCTCCGGTGGTTTTGATCGTTCCCGGTCCCGCTCCGTGGGCGCATGGTATGCGCCCGGACGAAATGTTCTGCATCGACCGTAGCGGCCGCTGACCACAGCGGCCACTAGTCCCTACTCCCTACTCTCTACTCCCTGCTCCCTGAAACCAACATCCACACAGCAAAGGATTTTTGATACTATGACTGACAAC
>CAMOLY010000090.1 GCA_946619065.1 uncultured Clostridia bacterium
CAGTGTGCGCACTGGGGCACCTCCCCTTGGCAGGGGAGGTTGAGACGGAGGAAAACGGGCCGGCATCCCCGACGCCCGCAACCAAACCTCCCCTGACAAGGGGAGGGGGACCGGCGAAGCCGGTGGAGGGGTAGACCTCCGATCACCGCGCTCTATCGGCAGAAGGCAAAGCCCGGAAGCCCACCCCTCCGCCCCAGTGTGCGCACTGGGGCACCTCCCCTTGGCAGGGGAGGTTGAGACGGAGGAAAACGGGCCGGCATCCCCGACGCCCGCAACCAAACCTCCCCTGACAAGGGGAGGGGGACCGGCGAAGCCGGTGGAGGGGTAGACCTCCGATCACCGCGTTCTATCGGCAGAACGCAAAGCCCCGAAGCCTACCCCTCCGATCACCACGTTCTATCGGCAGAAGGCAAAGCCCGGAAGCCCACCCCTCCGCCCCAGTGTGCGCACTGGGGCACCTCCCCTTGGCAGGGGAGGTTGAGACGGAGGAAAAGTTCGGGCGGGGATGCCGGCTCCTGCGGGCGGAAGATCTGCTGAACAGACACGGCAAAATCAGGGAACGCGGCGGCCTGTGGTCAGGCCGCCCTGCGGTTCAAGGGAACAAATACGCATGGATAAAAATCGGCCCCCTTCCGTTTCTCTTCGGAAACGAAAGGGGACCCTGGTCTTTTGCGAAAAAGCTGTTACGGTGCTTCGTTCGGGGACATGGCCTCGTAGACCTCCCACACGCCGGACTTCGGATCCTGCTTCAGATAGAACAGCTGCTCCAGCCGCCCGTCCTTCATGAAGGTCTTCTCGTGGTCGTACTTGACTGAGTAAATGGCGCGGACCACCAGCACATGGTGCTCGATATAGTCGTCAGACCAGCCGTAGGAGGCTGCCAGCTCGCTGCCCTTGAGATTGCTTTTAAAGCGGGCGGTCTCCGCCTCGTCGATCTCGGCGGATTCGAAGGAAGCGTCCAGCGTGTATTCCCAGTTGATTTGTCCCTCCACGGCGCTGCGGACGACGGCGAGCGGGTCGTTGGACGGCCGCTGCCACCAGCCGTTGATCACACCGATTTTGTAGACCGTAAAGCCGCTGAACAGCAGAATGGCAACCACCGCCGCGGCAATCACAATCAGACGGACCCGACTCTTTTTCGCAAAAAAGCGTTCGGCGGCATCCGGCTTGGCCTGGCACAGATAGTTGTCGTCCACGTGCTCCAGCGCGTCCAGAATTTGCTCGGATTTCATACAAAGCCCTCCTTGATTAAGTAGCTGCGCAAGCGCTTTCGGCTGCGGCTGAGCATGGAGCGCACCTTGCTCTCGCCGAAGCCAAACTGCCTGCAGATGTCCGGGACGGCGTCCAGATACCAGTAGCGGCACAGAAACACGCGCCGCTCCGTGTCCGGGAGCTTTGCCACAAAGCGGCGCAGCAGGGCGGCCAGCTCCTTCTCGTCATAGGCGTCCTCGGGCGAATCCCCGCCGGGGATGCAATCACTCAGCTCCTCCAGCGCCAGGGCGACCTGCCCGCCGCCGCGCTTTTCCCGGTGCTGGTCCCGATAGCGTTTCAGAGACAGGCGGCGGGTGATCTTGCCCAGGAAGGTGCGCAGGACCTCCGGCATGGCGGGCGGAATGGCCCTCCACGCGCCGAGCCAGGTGTCGTTGACGGCCTCCTCCGCGTCCTCCCGGTAGGAGAGAATGTTGCAGGCGATCGTCTGGCAGTATGCGCCGTATTTGCAGCTGCTCTCCGCAATCGCCTGCTCGTCCCGCTGCAGGTAGAGCTCGATGATTTTGCTGTCTTCCATTTGTTCGCCTCCCGGCCATTGGTTGAATGTTTGATTGGGCCCTTTCACCCATATACTACCCGTTTTTCCGGTTTCATCGCAGGAAAGACGGAGATTTTTGCGGTTTCCGGGAAACAGCCCCCGGAGCCGCCCCTTTTGTCCGTACCCAAGCCTTCCCCTTGAGGGGAAGATATGATTGCTGCCCGCCGTACCCAGGCCTTTCCCTTGAGGGGAAGATATGATTGCTGCCCGCCGTACCCAGGCCTTTCCCTGGAGGGCACAACAGCCCGGTGGGCTGTTGCGGATTTCATCGCCGTTGCCGCTGCGGAATGAGACACAGGCTTCTTTCGTCCGGGCGCACATTGTGCGCCCACGGAACGGGACCTGTAACGTCGATAACCACCGGAGACGGTCTCGCACTGTGGGCGCATGATATGCGCCCCTACGGGCATGGCGCATCGGGTCGCGCCACGACGGAAGGCAGGTTCTGATCCGCAGAGGCGTGCCATGCCGAATAAACTGCGCTTTTTTCGGATATACTCCCATCGGAATCAGCCCCGGGCTTCGCCGGGGAAACACATGGGAGGGAACCGTATGAAACTGAAGGATACCGAAACCCTGACAAATCTGATGCGGGCCTTTGCCGGGGAGAGCCTGGCCCGGAATCGCTACACCTTCGCCGCCCAGGCGGCCGAGCGGGAGAAGCTGCCGGTCATCGGCGCCGTATTCCGCTATACGGCCGGGCAGGAGAAGGAGCACGGCGAAATTTTCGCGGACTTCCTGCGGCAGGCCGGCCAGCCGAACGTGGAGATCGATGCGGGCTATCCGGTGGATCTCGGGGCGAACGCCCTGTCGCTGCTGGCCTCCGCAGTCTCCGCCGAGCGGGATGAGGAGCAGACCATCTATCCGACCTTCGCCGAGACCGCGGAGCAGGAGGGCTTCCCGGAGATCGCCGCCAAATTCCGGCAGATTGCGGAGATCGAAAAATGCCACGCCGGCCGCTTCGACGCCTTCCACAGGCTGCTGCAGGAGAACCGTCTTTTCGTCTCCGACGTTGCCTGCGGCTGGATCTGCCTCAACTGCGGCTATGAGTTCACCGGCAAGTCCGCGCCGGAGACCTGCCCGGTCTGCGGCCACGAACAGGGCTACTTTATCCGCGTCACCATGTCGCCCTACGACTACACGGGCATCAATTATACTGAACGCCAATAAAATGCTTTAAAAAGCATTTTATAGCGCCGGAGGCGCGTTGGCGTTCGCATGATAAGCGACACCCGAAAACTTGTTTTCGTTGGTGGAGCTTATGCATAGCAGACGGGTTTTGTGCCGCAGGCACAAAACGGCAGCGTGCGAAGCACGGTGCGCTCCCATTAAAATCGAAAGGTTTTAATGGGAGCCTAGTATCAGGCAGCAGCGGACAAACGGGCAGCCATACAGCAGACCCCGCATGGCGCGATTCGTTTCGCGCTATGCGGGGTTTTTGCCGGGAGGCGGGGGCTTGCCTTCGCTTTGCTCAATTGTTTGCGCGCTGCGCGTCCAGCCAGCGGCAGCAGGCGAGGGCGGCGT
This sequence comes from uncultured Clostridia bacterium, assembly GCA_946619065.1. GTDB lineage: Bacteria > Bacillota > Clostridia > Oscillospirales > Oscillospiraceae > JAFRPC01. Next base: position 3,332 of record CAMOLY010000090.1, read on the forward strand.
TGGCGCCGTCCGAGACGGCGGTCGCCACCTGGCGGTAGGCCTTGGTGCGGCAGTCGCCAGCGGCAAAGACGCCGGGCGTCGGGGTTGCGCAGTCCTCTCCGGCCTTGATGTAGCCCTGGGCGTCCAGCGGGGCAAGGGCGGCGTAGGCCAGGTTCTCCGGCTCTGTTCCGATGGCGAGGAAGGCGCCGTCCACCGGCAGCTCCCGCTCCGCACCGGTATCGGTGTTTCTCAGCCGCAGACCGGTCAGACGGTCCTCGCCCTCATAGCCGACACAGACGGTGGAATAGAAGATCTCGACGTTCTCCCGCGCCAGCACCCGGTCGATCATCTGCTGCTCCCCGGTCAGGAAGGCCAGATTCTGCACCACCGTCACCTTCTCGCAGGTCTCCGCCAGCAGCAGGATCTCCTGCAGGGCGGTGTTGCCGCCGCCGATGACTGCCACGTGCTCGCCTGCGTAGAAGGCCCCGTCGCAGACCGCGCAGAAGGAGAGCCCGCTGCCGATCAGCTCCTCCTCCCGGGGCAGATTCAGCCGGCGGTGCCGCGCGCCGGCGGCGATGATGACAGCCCTCGCCTCATAGCGGCCCATCTCGCCGATGACGGTCTTGACCGCGCCGTTTTCGATCCCGGTGACGGTGTCCATCTCCACGTCCGCGCCGAGGCCCAGGGCCTGCTCCAGCATCCGCTGGGCCAGCTCGTTGCCGGAGATCGTCTCGAAGCCGGGGTAGTTTTCCAGCCTGGGCGAGAAGGTCACCTGTCCGCCGAAGGTGTCTTTTTCCAGCACCAGGACCGTTTTTCCCGCGCGGCGGGCATAGATGGCGGCAGTCAGTCCCGCGGGACCTGCGCCGATGATCAGAATATCGAACATGGAAGCTCCTCCGATGCCCTGTTCCCGGGGCGTTTTTTCTTATTCTATCACAATGGATTTCCGACTGCAACCGAAAACCGCCCGATTTTGGCGTTTTCGTAAAATCTTTGTGAAAACCGAAAAAGAGGTTTACAAACGCCGCAGAAAGCTGTATTTTATATTATATTACGGATGTATCATCATTGGAGGAAATTCTATGCGTGATCTGCGCAGATTTCTCTGCCTGTGTCTGACGCTCTGCCTGTGCCTGAGCGTCTGTCTGCTGGCGGCCGCGACGGATTCCGGAGAGACGAATCCGCCTGCGTCGAGCTCAGACCCCACCGAACCGCCCGCTCCGTCGACCCAGGCGCCCACGGAGCCGCCTGAACCGTCGATCGAGCCCCCCGCACCGTCGATCGTGCTGCCGACCCAGCCGCCCGCTCCGTCCACCGAAGCCCCCACCGCGCCTGCCGTGGACAGCGTGCCCACCGCGCAGAGCGCC
>CAMOLY010000091.1 GCA_946619065.1 uncultured Clostridia bacterium
AAAACGCATGTTTTCCGGCGTTTCGGGCAGACTTCCGGAAAAGGGGGCGGTTTGATGGCTCAATCCGGGCGGAGTCTGACGGCGGAGGCGGTGGAAGCGCTGTTCGGCGGGGCGGCAGATCTTTGCAGACGCGAGCTGCGGGTCGCAGGGCTGGCGGGCGTGCTGTTTTTCATCGACGGGCTGACTGCCGGCGGGGAGATTGCCGAGACGGTGGTCAAGCCGCTGCGCGCGCTGCGGCTGCAGAGCGGCGCGGCGGGTTCGGTCTCGGCCGTGCAGACAGAACGCCTGTCCGGGGCGGCCTCCGGACTACAGGAGGAGCGCATGTCCGGGGCGGGCGCTGCACTGCAAACGGAGGCGCTGTCCGGGGTGGCCGCTGCCCTGCAGGCGGAGGCGCTGTCCGGGGCGGGCGCTGCACTGCAAACGGAGGCGCTGTCCGGGGTGGCCGCTGCCCTGCAGGCGGAAATCCTGTCCGGAGCGGTCTACTGCGCGGTGGCGGAGGCTGTCGACGATTTGGACGCGGCGGCGGCAAAGCTGCTCAACGGCTTCTGCGTCCTCTGTCTGTCGGAGGGCTGCGGCGTCGCCTTTGAGGTGAAGACCGGGGAAAAGCGCGGTCCCTCCGAGCCGGAGGTGGAGAGCACGACCCGGGGGCCCAAGGACGCCTTCACCGAGACCTCCCGCACGAACACAAGTCTGGTGCGGCGGCATCTGCGCAGCACGAAGCTCCGGATCTGGGAGACCGCCGCCGGGGCGGACACACACACGAATCTGTCCCTTCTGTGGGTGGAGGGAAAGGCCGGCGCGGAGACCGTCGCGCGGATGAAGCGGCGGCTGGAGGAGCTGAAGACGCGGGAGCTGCTGACCCCGTCCGCCGTGGAGAGCTGCGTGACCGGGCACCGGGGGATCCCGGCCCCGCTGATCCAGTACACCGAGCGGACCGACAAGTTCACCCGCGGTCTGCTCGAGGGGCGGGTGGGTCTGTTTGTGGACGGGCTGCCGGTGGGCTATCTGGCTCCGGTGAATCTGGGAATTCTGCTGCAGGCCGCCGAAGACCGGGACACAGACCCGCTCTCCAAACGCTTTCTCGGCGCTCTGCGGCTGGCGGCCCTCCTGATCGCCCTGCTGCTGCCGGCCCTCTACGTTGCGATGGCGACCTTCCATCAGGAGATGCTGCCGACGCCCCTGCTGGAGGCGATCATTGAGAGCAAGCGCTCCGTTCCCTTTCCGACGGCGGTGGAGATCATCGGTCTGCTGCTGGCCTTCGAGATTTTGCAGGAGGCGGGCCTGTCCGCGCCGAAGGCGGTCTCCCAGCCGGTTTCGATCATCGGCGGGCTGGTGGTGGGCACTGCGGCGGTGGAGGCGAATCTGATCTCCCCTGCCGCCCTGATCCTGGTCTCCGCCGCGGGGATCTGCGGCTTCGCCCTGCCCGGGAAGAGCTTCGTGGACGCGGTCCGCCTGTGCAGGCTGGCGCTGACCGGCTGCGCGGCCCTGGCGGGGCTCTGGGGGCTGACCTACGGCTTCCTGGCGCTGCTGGTCTGGCTTGCGCGGCTGGATTCCTTCGGCGCGCCGTGGCTGGCGCCGGATTCTGCGGCGCCGGAGGACGCCGCGCCGGCGCGGCGAGCAGAGAAATAGCGGGCGTATCCCGGTTTTTTGTCGGTTTTTTTCCGTATTTTTGCAAAATTTCTATTGCATTCTCCGAAATGGAGTGCTATAATGTGCATGTTTTAAGGTAGGAGTCAGTTAGAGAGGCCGTTCAAGCCTCTCTTTCTATTATGTATTACGGATTTTTCACGGAAAGCGAGGCGTCTGCATGAAGCTGACAGATCGGATTTGGGCTCTTTCCCAGCCCGTTGTGGAGCGGCACGGCTGCAAGCTCTGGGACGTGGAATACGTCCGCGAGGGCGGCGAGTGGTTCCTGCGTCTGTACATCGACAAGGACGGCGGCGTCTCGATCAACGACTGCGTGGACATCTCCCGCGAGATGGACCCGGTCCTCGATCAGGAGGATCCCATCGACGGCAGCTACCGCTTCGAGGTCTGCTCGGCAGGCCTGGAACGGCCCCTCAAGCGGCCCTCGGATTTCGCGGCCTTCCTGGGCGCGGACGTGCTGGTAAAGCTCTACCGCCCGGTCAACGGAACCCGCGAATATCCCTGCGTGCTGCGCGGCTACGACAACGGCGACGTCACCGTGGAATACGCCGGCGAGACCATGACCTTTTCCAAGTCCCAGATCGCCCTTGTGCGGCTCAGAGCGGACTTTTAGAGACAAACTGAGGAGGATAAGACAATGACCAGCAATGCCAATACGGAAATCTTCGCTGCGCTTCGGCAGCTTGAGCGGGAACGCGGCATCCCCGTCGACTACATGACCGACCGGATCACGCAGGCTCTGCTTGCCGCCTATAAAAAGGATCGCGCCGGCTACACCGACAACGTGTCCGTGGAGCTGACCGAATCCGCCCTGCGGATGTACGCGCAGAAGGAGGTCGTGGAGGAGGTCCTGACCCCCGCCACCGAGATCCAGCTGGAAGCCGCGCGCCGGATCGACCCGAACTGCGCGGTGGGCGATCTCGTGAACGAGGAGATTCAGACCCAGGCCTTCGGCCGGATCGCGGCCCAGACCGCCAAGCAGGTCATCATCCAGGGCATCCGCGAGGCCGAGCGCGGCATGGTCTTCGACCGCTTCTCTTCCCACGAGCATGAGATCCTGACCGGCACGGTCCTGCGCGTGGACAACAACACCGGTGATCTGACCGTCCGCCTCGGCCAGGGGACGGACCGCACCGACGCATGGCTCTCCGCGGGAGAGCAGGTACGGGGCGAAACCTATCTGGAGGGCGACCTGATCCGCGTCTACGTGGTGGAGGTCCGCCGTTCCTCCCGCGGCCCGCAGGTCATTGTCTCCCGGACCCACCCGGGTCTGGTCAAGCGTCTGTTCGAGCTGAACGTGCCCGAAATCGCCTCCGGCGAGGTGGAGATCAAGTCCGTCGCCCGCGAGGCCGGCTCCCGCACGAAGCTGGCGGTCCACGCCGTCGATCCGAATCTCGATCCGGTCGGCACCTGCGTCGGCCCCAGGGGCGCCCGCGTGGCAGCCGTGGTGGATGAGCTCCACGGCGAGAAGATGGACATCGTGGTCTGGAACGAGGACCCGGCCAAGTTCGTCGCCGCAGCCCTCGCCCCGGCGGACGTCATCTCCGTGACCCCGCTGGCCGACGAGAAGTCCTTCCGCGTGCTGGTGCCCGACGACCAGCTCTCGCTGGCAATCGGCAAGGAGGGCCAGAACGCCCGCCTCGCCGCCAGACTCACCGGGCACAAGATCGACATCAAGCCCGCTTCGCAGGCGGAAGAGGGATGAAAATATGAAACTATGAAAATATGAAAATATTTCGGAGTTCATCAAATTGCAATTTGATAAACACAATCATAGTTTCATAGTCTCATCGTTTCATCGTTTCATTTTAGCGAAGGGAGGAATCCATATGCCAAAACGCACGCCCCTGCGCCAGTGTCTCGGCTGCAGGGAAATGAAGCCGAAGCGCGAGCTGGTGCGGGTCGTCCGCTCCCCGGAGGGAACGGTCAGCCTGGATCTGCGGGGCAAGGCCCCCGGCCGGGGCGCTTACGTCTGCCGCAGCGCGGACTGCCTGAAAAAGGCCCTGCGCTCCAAGGCCATCGGACGCAGTCTCGGCGCGGAGATTCCTCCCGACCTGTATGATGCCCTCGCCCGGCAGATGGAGGAAGACGATGGAACAGCATGATAAAACCCTCGGCCTGCTCTCGATCGCGAGAAAGGCGGGCAAGCTCCAGACCGGCGAGGACGCCGTCGGAACCATGACGGCGGAGCACCGGGCAAGGCTGATCGTCCTTGCCTCGGACGCCGGCGCCGCGACCCTGCGGCGCATCCGGATGCAGACAGAGGGAACCAGACAGCGGTTTCTGGTTTTGAATTATGACAAACTGACCCTCGGGGCGGCGCTCGGGAAGGCGTCCGTGGCAGTCGCGGCCTTCTCCGACGTCTCACTGGCCCTGGCCTTCGTCCGGACCCTGGATCAGCCCGATCCGGCGCTGCTCGAGGAGCTCGGGCAGCGGGTGGCACGGGTCAAGGCCCGCGCCGACGCCGGCCGGCACGGCAAGTTACGGAAAAGTTAAGTGGAGGTGGCTATATGAGTTTTGTGAAGTATCGCATCAAGGAGGTCGCGGCGGACTTCGGCATGCAGCCGAAGGAGATTGCGGCGATTGTGGAGAAATATTTTGAAAAGCCCAAGAGCACCGCACAGGTGCTCGAGGAGAATCAGCTCAACCTGATCTTCGATCTGCTGACCCAGCAGAATCAGATCGCTTCGGTTGAGGCGGTGTTTGCCGCAGCCTTTGCCGCAAAGGAAGCCGCCGAGAAGAAGGCGGCGGAAGAGGCCGCAAAGAAGGCAGCCGAGCAGAAAAAGACCGCGGCGGCCGACGGCGCGAAGCCGGCGCCCAATGCCCAGAAGCCCGGCACGCCGGCCGACAAGCCCGCCCAGAAGAAGCCCGACAAGCCCGCTGAGCCCCAGCGCAAGCGCGAGCGCCGCGTGGTTGACACCTCCGCCGTCCAGGTCAACGCCAATCGCTTTGACGACAGGGTTGACACCCTGATCTCCGAGCGCGACCAGAACCGCTCCGGCGGCAAGCAGAAGA
>CAMOLY010000092.1 GCA_946619065.1 uncultured Clostridia bacterium
TCCAGATGCAGCTTCTCGGCCAGGACCTTTTCCAGGCTCCCCTTCTCGCGGACCTTGATCCCGCCCTTTGCGGCGGGGGTAAGCTCAAAAACCCGGAGCGTCGGAAGCATGCCGGGGAAGACGACGAACTTATCGCGGTCAACCTGGGTCAGAACCGTGTCCAGGTGCATCGTGGCGCGCTTGGCGGGAATGACCACGGCCAGCACCGTGCGGACGGTGGCCGATTCGTCGGCAAAGATGTTCCGGGCGAGGTTCTCCACCGCCTCGGGCATTGTGCGCTGGGAAATGCCCACGGCAATCGTGTCGGCGGAGATATTCAGCAGGTCGCCGCCCTCGAGGGAGTAATGCTCGGTACCCTTTGCGTAGAGGCGGGTTTTGCCGCCGAATTCGGGGTGATGGGCGAAGATGTAACGGGCGAAGATCGTCTCCTGGCAGCGGGTGGGATAGTGCATCCGGTTGATGGCCACGCCCTCGCCGATGGACTCAAAGGGGTCGCGGGTGAAATAGAGGTTCGGCATCGGCTCAAGAACGAAATTGTGCTCAATCCCAAGCAGTTCGGGCAGCTTGTACTTCGGCTTTGCGCCCAGCTCCCGGAAGGAGACGCCGGACATGGCCTTCAGAATCAGCTCCTTGTCGTCCGGGACCGCCAGCAGATACTGATACAGGGCCGTGCGGTAGTCGGCATAGGGGGAGAATTCCACAAGCTCCTTCAGAAACGCCTCGCGCAGACCGGGGTTGGCCCGGAGCGTTTCCGCCGCGAGATCCTCCAGATAGACGACCTCGGCGCCGGTGCCGCGCAGAACCTCGGCAAAGCGGTCATGTTCCGCCTGCGCCTGGGGCAGATAGGGAATGTCGTCAAAGAGCAGCCGGTCCAGCGTCCCGGGCGTCAGGTGCTCCAGCTCACGGCCGGGGCGGTGAAGCATCACCCGTTTCAGCGGGGCAATCTCGCTCTTTACACAGATGGCCATAGAAAATTCTCCTTTTTCCCGGCCGAAGGATTCCCTGCGCCAGCAGACCGGCCGAAACTGATTTTTTTCGTGAATTTCCGCATAACATTATACCGGAGATGCCAGTGTTTGTCAACCGGATTTTCCGCGGCGGCGGAAGAAAAAGCCCGGGAGAGGGGCTCGCCCTCTCCCGGAAAAACTCAGTGATTCAGTTCGGAGGATCCGTCCTGCTCGATGATCACGTCGATCGCGGAATCCATCGGCTCGGTGTCGATCTGATCCGCCTTGCCGGCGTCCATCAGCTCGGCAACCTGGGCGTCGATGGGCAGGCGGGCGAGAATGCCGAGGTTGTACTGCTTCGCCATCTCCTCGACGTGGCTTCTGCCGAAGACGTTGATCTTCCGGCCGCAGTCGGGGCAGGTCAGCCAGGAGTAGTTCTCGATGATGCCGACGATCGGCAGCTTCATCATCTCCGCCATGCGAACGGCCTTGGCCACAACCATGGAGACCAGGTCCTGGGGGCTGGTGACCAGGATGATGCCGTCGATGGGCAGGCTCTGGAAAACCGTCAGGGGCACGTCGCCGGTTCCGGGAGGCATGTCGACAAACATATAGTCGACGTTTTCCCAGACCACGTCGGTCCAGAACTGCTTGACCGCACCGGCCAGGATCGGGCCGCGCCAGAGGACGGGATCGGTCTCGTTTTCCAGCAGCAGGTTGACGGACATGACCTCAATGCCGCTCTCGGAACGGGCGGGCAGCAGGCCCACGTCCTCCATCACGTCCGCGTGGTCCAGATGGAAGGCCTTGGGGATCGACGGGCCGGTGATGTCGGCATCCAGAATCGCGGCCTGATAGCCCCGCTTCTGCATGGCGACCGCCAGCATGGAGGTGACGGTGGATTTGCCGACGCCGCCCTTGCCGGACACGACGGCATAGACCTTTTTGACTCTCGCGTTGGGGTTGAGCTCCGCGATCAGGCTTTCCTGTTCGCGGGATTCGCAGTTTGCGCTGCACGAAGCGCAGTCGTGGTTGCAGGATTCGCTCATTGAAATTCTCCTTTGGTATCTGAAGTTTTATTTGATTACGAGGAAATAGAGGAGCACCAGCACGCCGAGGGCGATGCGGTACCAGCCAAACAGCTTGAAGTCGTGGGTTTTGACGTAATTCATCAGGAAGCGGATCGCGGCCAGCGACACGGCGAAGGCCACAGCCATTCCGACCAGCAGAAGGCCCAGCTCCCCGGTGCTGAAATGCAGGCCGAACTTCAAGAGCTTGACCAGGCTATAGCCGAACATTGCCGGCACAGCCAGGAAGAAGGTGAACTCCGCGGAGGCCACGCGGGAGACCCCCAGAATCAGGCCGCCCAGAATCGTGGAGCCGGAACGGGAGGTGCCCGGAATCAGGGAGAGCACCTGGAACAGGCCGATGCCGAGGGCAACGGACCAGGGGATCTCCGCCACGGTCTGATACTTCGGCCTGCGGGTTTTGTTCCAGCTTTCGATGAAGAGAAAGGCGACGCCGTAGACGATCAGAGCGGCCGCAATGACCGCAGGGGTGTGGAGGCGGGCCTCTATGTAGTCATCAAGGGTCAGGGCGGCAACCGCGCCGGGGATGCAGGCCAGCACCACCTTGCCCCACAGAAGCATGACGTCCTGTTTCAGGACGGAGCGCCCGGAGACGCCGGATTTCGGTCTCTGAAACGGCCAGAGCCGGTTCCAGAACAGGACCACCACAGCCAGGATCGCGCCGAGCTGGATCACGATCATAAACAGCTCTTTGAATTCCGGGCTGACATCCAGCCGGACAAACTCATCGAGCAGCAGCAGGTGCCCCGTGCTGGAGATCGGCAGCCATTCCGTGATGCCTTCGACAATGCCGAGGATCAGCACCTTCAGCAAGGATAACATGAAAACCCTCCATGATGCGCATACCGCGAAAGAATCGGAAACAGGAGACCGTCCTTCGGCAGCGGGCGCTTACTTGTTGTCGGAAAGTCGGTTCGCCATATAGGCGTGGGCGGCGGTTTCAATTGCGTCGTCCAGCGGCGCGAGGTCGGCCTTGCCGTACTTGCGGATCAGGGCGGTTTTCAGAATGTGGTCCGCGAGGATGGGATTCTTCGGCAGCAGGCAGCCGTGAGAATAGGTGCAGAAGACATTGCGGTAGCGGGCGCCCTCCATGCCGTCCTCGCCGTTGTTGCCGCAGCCGGAGAGAACCCTGCCGATCGGCTTCACCCCGGAGCCCAGCCAGGTGGCGCCGGAGTGGTTTTCAAAGCCCACCACCGTCTGCCCGCCCAGCTCTTCGCAGGTGAACATGTAATTGCCGATCATGCGCTGCTTCTTGCCCACGGTATAGAGGTCCAGCGCACCGGTGAAGTCGCACTGCTGGCCGTCCCAGGTTTTATAATAGGCGCCCAGCATCTGATAGCCGCCGCAGATTGCGAGGAAGGTCTTGCCGTCCTCGATGGCCGCCTTGATCTCAGCGGTCTTTTCGCCCTTGAGATCGTCCAGCAGGACCTCCTGATCAAAGTCCTGGCCGCCGCCGATGAAAAAGAGATCATAGTCCGAGGCCCGGAGCTTCTGGCCGATGGACACCTCGGAGACCGTGACCGTGTGACCGCGCCATTCCAGACGCTTGCGCATGCAGACCACGTTGCCGCGGTCGCCGTAGAGATTCAGAATATCGGGAAACAGGTGACAAATCTTCAGTTCCATCTTGTCCTCCTATTTCTCCCAGTAGTTTTTGAAACCGTAGTTTTTGCTGATCGTGCCCCGCAGATCGAGCATCGCCGTATAAGTCGGCATGATGAAGACCGGTTTGTCCTGGGCGAGGCAGGCCTCGCAGAGCTTTCCGTAGTCCTTGATCACGCGCAGCTTCTCCGCCGGGACGCCCGCATATTTGAAGCGGGTGGCCATGTCGTCGGCACGGACGCCGGAGACGATGACCCCGGCGAGCTTGTCGCCCAGGTCGACCAGGCGCTCAAAGTCCACGTCCCAGATCCAGCTGATGTCCTTGCCGTCGAAGGCGCGGTCGTTGAGGCAGGCCACGAAGAGGAAGGGCTCTGTGGCGTCGGTGAGGAAGTTCAGAACCTGGTTGCAGCCGGCGGGATTCTTGATCAGGATCATGCGCAGGCTGTGGCCGTTGATTTCGAACTTCTCCATCCGCCCGAAGCCGCAGTCGAATTCGGACAGGGCGCGGTTGACCGTGTCGGCGTCCAGCTCCATCGCCTTGCCCGCCGCCATGGCGGAGACCGCATTGTAGATATTGTAGCCGCCGGGCAGCGCGATATTGGTCTCAAACCGCCGGCCGTCCATGGAGATCACGACCTCGGAGTGCTCGGCGTCGGAGACCCGGACCTCCTCCACCGCGATCTGCGGCGTCGGTCTGGCGTAGCCGCAGTTCGGGCAGCGGTAGCCGCCCAGGTGGCCGTAGGTCACAAAGTCGTAGACGTACTCGCTCTTGCAGTGAATGCAGTAGGGCGCGTCGGAGACCTCCTCGACCCGGGTCTTGTAGATCGGCACGTTGACGCCGTAGAACAGGATCTCATTGGGCAGCTCGGAGGCCAGGGAGGCAGAGAGCGAATCGTCCGCGTTCAGGCAGACGACGGCGCTGGCGCAGCCCTGCAGGCCGATGCGGATGTTGTTCAGCGTGTGGGTGACCTCGCCGTAGCGGTCGAGCTGGTCGCGGAAGACGTTGGT
>CAMOLY010000093.1 GCA_946619065.1 uncultured Clostridia bacterium
GAGGCGAGCAGGATCGTCTTGCCCTCGCCGCGCAGGTTCGAGAAGAGGACGCGCATTTCCTCTACGCCCTCTTTGTCCAGGCCGTTCATCGGCTCGTCGAGGATGATCAGCGACGGGTCCTCCATGATGGCCTGGGCGATGCCGAGCCGCTGCCGCATACCGAGGGAGTACTTCCCGACCCGCTTCTTGTCCTCCGGGTCCAGACCAACCAGACAAATCGCGTCCTTCACCTGCTCCACGCTGATTTTCCTGCGAATCGCCGCCAGGTCGCGGAGGTTTCGCAGGCCGGATTCGTAGTGGATGAAGCTCGGCGTCTCGATCAGCACCCCGGCATCGGGGGCAAAGTCGCGGTCCCGGCCGACCTGCACCCCGTCCACCGTGACCGTCCCGGTCGTGGGCAGCATCAGCCCGCAGATCAGTTTCAACAGCACGGTCTTCCCGGAGCCGTTGCGCCCAATGAACCCGGTGATGGTCCCGCTTTCCACGGTCAGATCCGTCTTCTGCAGGACAGTCTTGTCCTGGAAGGTCTTCGATACGTTTTTCAGGATGATCATAGGCTTCTCCTTTTCTTCCAGCGAATAAGCCGCCAGCCGAGGAGGCTGAAGGGAAAGATGATTGCGAGATTCAGCGCGAGGGCCGACCGGAGGGGGAATCCGCCAAGTAATTCCATCGTATTTCGCTCTACTTCGTCACGTCCATGCGGCGGAAGCGGCGCAGGGAGAAGAACCACAGCGCGGCGACCTCCAGCACGAAGATCCCGCCGATCCGCAGGGCGGTTTGCGGCTGGACATCCCAGGCGCCGAGTGCGGTCAGTCCGATCGGATTCAGCCAGTTCAGAACCCGCCATCCGTCGCCGCTTGCCCCGACCCGGCGCAGGAGCCAGAAAACCACCAGCAGGACGCTGCCGTAGCTCCGCTTCGTCCAAAGGTTCAGCGTCATGCACCACATGGCGATGCAGACATATTGCATTCCGTTGAGCAGGAGGATCACGCCGAAGGCCCAAATCGGCGTCCGGCCCTGGATCAGATCCATGCTGGGCTTTGCCCCGAGACCAAACCCCGCTGCTTCGCCGCGTCCGGTCCGCGCCAGGACTCTGCCGAGCGCACTCCACCGATTATCCAAAGAAAGCAGGTCTCTTCCGAACAGGCAGAGAGAGCAGAGCAGGAAGAAAATCAACCAAAGCAGGGTCAGAACCAAGACCGCTGTGAGCTGTGCGAGCAGCCACTTTCGCCTGGTCGTGCGGCTCAGGGTGCTGTCCAGGCCGGTGTGGAAGAATGGCGCGTCGCCTGCCAGCATCAAAAAGACCGAGAGCACCGGAAGCTCCGGGCGGACGCCGGCGAAGAGGAAGATAAACGGTTCCAGCGCCTGCAGCCGGGCGTCGTGTGCCGCCAGGTAGGCCGGCACCTCGAAAAAGGCCAGAAGCGAGCAGCAGACCGTGAGCAGGAGCGCGACAACGACCCGCGGCCGCCCGAGCTGACGCCGCAGACTGTTCCGCGTCAGGGAAAGGAGATCACCCATTTTTCAGCCTCCTTCGCAGCCGAAGGTGGAACAGGCCGCCGCAGACCAGGAGCACCGCCGAGAGATAGACAGCATAATACACCAGCCCGCCCTCCGGTCCGTTCTCCATGTTCGAGCCAAGGCCCACCGGCAGCATGGCCGGATCGAGGTAGGAGATCCAGTCTTTGCTCAGCGGCGGGACCGTTCCTGCCACAAATTTGCGGTAATAGACCAGATACTGCGTGGAATAGGTTGCTGCGAAATAGAGCAGCATCGGCGAAGCCGCACAGATATACTGATTCCGGCAGAAGCCCGAAACGGCATAGGAAATCGCTGCATACATGCCGCCGCATCCGGCCAGAACAGCCACTAAGAGCAGGAAAAATACGATCCGGGGCAGTCGGGCATAGAATGGCCCCGCAGACAGAACGGTCTGAAGCGAAAGGCTGCCCGGGCATGCATAGGCCAGGTAGAGGAACAGCACGAACAGGGCAGATGCGAGTACGACGATCCATGCGCCGGATACAAAAGCAGCCAGAAGTCCGCCCACGGAGTATCGCAGCGGCGAAGTACGCAGCAGCGGGAACTGCCATGCTGCGCCCTGCTCAAGCGCATAGCGGACGTAACAGATTGGAAGCACCGTGGCGACCGGCAGAAACCAGTGCGTGATCCCAAGGGTCATTGCGGACTGGAAGAAATAAATCAGCTCGGGGTCCGGGTGCCGGTAGTCCGTAAACACGAAGATCATGGACAGAAAGAGAATGACCGCGCCGACCCAGGTCGCCGGACAGGGGATCAGCTTTTTCAAATAAAAGGAAAACAACGCAAGCTCCCTCCAACGTCAGATTCAATTATCTATTTAATTGAATTTATAGGATCAGAATCCGTCCTTTCCGTTGAGCAGCTCGCCGGTGATCGCATTGAACCGGTACTCCAGTTCGTGTATCTCCGAGCTGTCCGTTCCGTCCGCTTGCCGGATCACGATGTAGCGCTTTCCGGTCACGGTATAGATCGGCAGGATGGTATTCTGCTCCAGGTCGAGCCCATAGGTCAGGCTGCAGTTGCGGAGGACGTCAACGACTGTCCAGTCCTTCGCGTTCTGCACGGTTTCCTGCGTGGTGAGGGCTGCGGCCAGGCGCAGGTCCTCCCCCGTCAGGGAGCCGTCCGGATGCAGGGATTTCGTCCGTTCCACGGCTTCGATCGGTACGGTCAGGCTGACGAAGCCATCTCTCCATGCGCACAGAGCACTGAACGCACTCGAAACACCTTGCGATTGGTGCCTTGTGTTCGGGTTGACCGGGAGACCGTCGAGGGAAAGCGTATAGGCCTTGGCGGGATGAGTGTTTCCGATCGGTCCGTCCCATGGAACCAGCTCGAGGTCGGTCCGTGCTGCGAACCATACCTGGATCCGGTCGACATAGTCGAGAACGACCTTCTGCTTGAGGTGGAACACCATACGGTTTTTGATCTCGCCGTCGAGCTGGATGAAGTCCGCGCCGACGTCCACCCTCACGGCCTTTCCGTCGATTTCCAAACGATAGCGCGTGAAGTTTTCTGTTTCCTCCGCAGGCGCCGTGTCCGTCGCATCTGGGAACACGGCGGCGCGGAGCTCCGGCCAGAGGGCTCTGCAATCAAAAGACCGGAACGACCAGAGGGCAAGATTGTCAGCATCGGGCAGAGCGGGGTCCACCTTCCAGAACAGACCGGATTCCCGGGCGTCGATGGCTGCCTGGACGTCGGGCTCGATATCCGGCTCGATCCTCCAGCCGGTGTCCGTCGCGGACGGGGCGGAGACTTCCGCTGCGCTGTTGGGACTTGTCGCGGCGGACCCGGGGTCAGCCTCGCCGCGTCTCGGGAAGAACCACAGGCCGGCGATCAGCAGGATGACGGCTGCCGCCGCAGACGCGCCTGCAAGCCAGTTTCGTTTGAAATGCGGACGTTTTGCCATGATTGTATGAACCTCCTGTTCTGATTCTGCGGGTGCGTCTGTTCCGCCTCCCGCAGCGCGGCGTCGAACGGCGCTGAGCGTGCGGGTCAGAATTTGCTCCTCCCGCGCCAGGGAAAGCGGCGGGACCTGATCCGGGGCGGGGGCCGAGATCTTCTCCCAGACTTCGGCCTTCCGCAGCAGGCTGTCAATATGCTTCATACTCTCATCTTCCTCCCGATGCTTGCTCCTCCAAGAGGAGCTTGAGCTTTTTGCGTCCTCGCCGGAGGCGTGTGCGAACCGTCGCTGCCGGAAGGCTCATCCCGGACGCGATTTGATCGGCAGTCTGATCCAGGGAATAAAAACGCCGGAAGATCTCCCGATCCTCGTCCGACAGGGAGCAAAGCGCATTTCTCAGGGCGAGAACGTCTTCTTGCTGTTCCAGCGCTTCGCCGACGGTGTCCGGAGCGACGGCCGTGGAATCCGTCATCGGCAGACTGATTTTGTGCCGTCGGAGGCGGTCCACGGTCTTATAGACGGCGACCTGCGCAAGCCAGGGACGAAGCGTTTCGCCCCGGATCGCGTCCGCCCCGTCCCAGAGGGCGAGAAAGACGTCCGAGGCAAGCTCTTCCTCATCCTCTGCGGTCAGGATTCCCCTGCCGCGGCTGTGTATGACCGCCACAACGTATGCCGAGTAGCGGCGGATCAGCGCCTCTAACGCGGACTCTTCGCCGCATTGGAGCTGCTGGAGCAATTTGGCTTCTGTCATTTCTTCCTCCGTTGTTTTTGAATGGGAACACCCTTAGTGTCGAGGGGAGGCGGAAAAAAGTTTCACCGTGCGGAATATTTTGTTGAAGAATTGGCGTGGCTCATGCGGGAATGTAGAAAAATCGCCCCGGCTCAATGAGCCGGGGCGATTGGTTGTGCAAATCAGCCGATTCGGATTAGTCCTCGTTGATGGCGATGACGACACCGGAGCCGACGGTTCTGCCGCCTTCGCGGATAGCGAAGCGGAGGCCGTTCTCAATGGCGATCGGGGTGATCAGCTCGACGTCCATGTCGACGTTGTCGCCGGGCATGCACATCTCAACGCCTTCGGGCAGGG
>CAMOLY010000094.1 GCA_946619065.1 uncultured Clostridia bacterium
GCCCTCGCGGGCGGTCCCCCTCCCCTTGGCAGGGGAGGTTTTGCGCGCTGCCGATGGAGCGAGCTCGTCGGCGGTCCACCTCATCCGCCTCGCTTCGCTCGGCACCTTCCCCTCCAGGGGAAGGCCTCGGACGGAGCGGCGCTTCCGGGCTTTGCGCGCTGCCGATGGAGCGAACTCGACGGAGGTCCACCCCTCCACCGCCCTCGCGGGCGGTCCCCCTCCCCTTGGCAGGGGAGGTTTTGCGCGCTGCCGATCGGTCGCAGCGTAAAAAATCAAATCGGCCCGTGCCGGGAGCGGAATCCGCTCCCGGCACGGGCTGTTTGCTTATCCCTTGTAATAATCCCGCAGGATCTCGGACACCTGGTCCTCCGGGCCGGTGAGGATGACGCGGCTCACGCCGCGGTCCCGGCCGTAGATAAACCGGGCGTCGGTGGCATGCATCATTTTTTCGCAGAAGAAGGCGGAAACAGCCTCGCCCTCCTCGTCAGACACCGGCAGATCCAGGATCACACAGGCGCGGTTTGCCGTTTTTGCGGTGTCCGCCAGAAAATCGAACACCACGGCGTTCCGCTTGATCCGCTGGCCCTCCTTGACGAAGGGTTCCCTGAAAAAGCGGTCCACCTCCTCTGCGCTGAACTGCCACACGCCGTCGACCTTTTCTCCGCGCAGCAGGTCCTGATTCAGATAAGTCCGCAGGGTTCGGGTGGTGAAGCCGGTCATCGTGGCCAGCTCGTTCAAATTGTAGGTTTTCTCCATTGCGCTCGCTCCAATCAATCAGATTCGGTTTGGCCTTACCTGTGTTCATTGTAGCAAAGGCCCCGGCGAAGCGCAATTTGAAAACGGGGGACTTTTTCACAGGGACAGGGGAGCGGTGTGATTCCGGCGTGTGTTCTGTCCCGGGTGCCGTCAGCGGACGTGCTTTTCAAACCAGTCGGTGATCTCCTGCAGCCTGCGCAGTCGGTGGAGGGGCTTGCCGGAGCGGGAGAGCTCGTGATTCTCACCGTGGAACAGGCACAGCCGCGCCTCCACGCCGCGGTCGACCAGGGCCGCGTACATCTGCAGGCCCTGCTCCAGCGGGCAGCGGTAGTCCTCATCGGAGTGGATGAAGAGCGTCGGGGTCTTCACCTGCTTCGCGTATTTGAGCGGGGAGAGGCTCCAGAGCTTTTCCGGGTCGTCGTAGATGTTCCCGCCGCACTGGTCGGCCGCAAAGTAGAAGCCGATGTCCGAGACACCGTAGAAGCTGATCCAGTTGGAGATCGACCGCTGGGCAGCCGCGCAGCAGAAGCGGTCGGTGTGGCCAATGATCCAGTTGGTCATGAAGCCCCCGTAGCTGCCGCCGGTCTCGCAGAGCCGGGTCCGGTCGATCTGCGGGTATGCCGCGAGGACCGCGTCGGTGAAGTCCATCAGGTTGACATAATCCGTATCCCCGTAGTGGCAGCGGATGTCCATAAACTCGTTGGTGCCGCCGTCGCTGCCCTTGGGGTTGCAGAAGAAGACGAAGTAGCCCATCGAGGCCCAGACCTGCATCTCGTGGTAGAAAACCGGTCCGTAGACGGTCTTGGGGCCGCCGTGGACGTCGAGGATGCCGGGGTAGGTCTTTTCCGGGTCATAGTCCTTCGGCTTCAGGACCCAGCCCTCGATCTCATAGCCGCGGCTGCGCACGGTCAGGCGCTCCGGCTGAGCAACATAGCGGTCCTCCAGCGCGGCGTCATTGAAGTGGGACACCTGCCGCAGATTCCCTGTTGCGGGGCTGTATTCGTAGAGCTCCTGGGGGTGCATCCCGAACAGGCCGATGAAGAGGAAGCGGTCCCCGTCGACGTCAAAGCAGTCGATCGCGCCTTCGCGGGTGAAGACCGGTTCGTCGCTGCCGTCCGGGTTCAGCCGGTGGAGAATGGAATTGCCGCCGCGGGTCGTCAGATGGTAGAGACAGCCCTCCGACGGGACCGCCTGCCTGCCGCCGCCGAGGCGGCAGTCGCTGCCGACGGAGTTGTACATGCTGTATTCCTCCGGGCGCAGCAGATCAAAGGCGCCGGTCCGCGGGTCGACGCGGTAGACCATGGCGTTTTCGTTCAGCCCGTGGCGCTTGGAGTCGGTCGTCATCATCAGAAGGGTCTCGCCGACGGCCTCCAGTTGCCCCGGCTGCAGGTCGGCCTGTCTGCCGAGCGAACGAATCTCCCCGGTTTTCCAGTTGATCGCCCGCAGCTCGAAGCCGGTCAGCGGCAGCTTCGTCTCCCAGCGGGAGACGGCAAAGATCACCTCGTCGCCGCGCACGGTATAGGAGGCCAGATCCTCCGGCGGCGCGAGCAGCTGCTTCACGGAGAAGGGAACGGAGGTCACCAGATAGAGGCTGCCCCGGCTTCCGTTGGTCACACCCCGGCCGTTGCCCCAGAAGGGCAGCTCGTCGAAGACCTCATAATCCTCGTTCTCCTCCCGCTCCTTCTGGACGTTCTTCCTGCGCGCCTCATCCGCGCACCAGAGCTCCGGGTGCGCCTTGTCCGCCTGCCCGGTCACGACGAAATGGGTGGGATCCAGCGGGCGGATTCCGTCTGCCGCGAAGGGAAGGGAGAGAAACGGCACCGCCTCGCCGCCGGTGACGTCGAGGATGTAATAGGATGTGAATTCCTCTTTTGCCTCGGCCCGCTTGCGCTCCTTCGCCGAACGGACGGCGGGGAAGATCAGGCGGGTTTCGTCCAGCCAGGCGAAGGCGCCCTCTTTTCCCAGATCGGTGAGCTGGCGCAGGCCGTGCGCCTCATAGAGCCAGAGTCTGCGCTCGTAGCAGTTTTCCTCCCCGTTGGCGTTGGCGACCACGAAGGCGGCCCGTCTGCCGCCCGGCGCGAAGCGCAGGGCGGAGAGGAAGCGATAGCCGAGCAGGTCCTGCTGTGTAATGGGCTGCATCCGGAGCACCTCCTATACGCCCAGATATCCAACCAGCACCTTCAGCGTGGCCTCCACGCCGTCCTTGTGGCTGCGCTCGTAGCCGTGGGAGGCATAGACGCCCGGGCCGATCAGACCGTGGCGGATGTCCCAGCCGGCGCTCAGCGTGGCCTCCACGTCGGAGCCGTAGTGGGGGTAGACGTCCACCTTGTAGTCCGCGCCGGTCTGTTTCGCCGCGGCGATCAGCTTGGTCACCACCTCATAGCTGTAGGGGCCGCCGCTGTCCTTGGCGCAGATCGAGACCTGCCGCTCGGTGCACTGCAATCCGTCGCCGACGCAGCCCATGTCCACCGAGATCGACTCGGTGACGCCATCGGGCACGGAGCCGGCGCCGCCGTGGCCGACCTCTTCAAAAATCGTAAAGTGCAGATAGACGCGGCGCTCGGGGACCTTGCCGGTGTCCTTCAGATACTTGGCCAGGGCCACGAGAATGCCGGCGCTGAGCTTGTCGTCCAGGAAGCGGCTCTTGATATAGCCCTTTTCCGTCACGCGGGTGCGGGGGTCCAGGCAGACGATGTCGCCCACCTCAATGCCGAGCTTGCGGGTCTCCTCGGCGGAGGAGACGAGCTCGTCCGGCACGACCTCCAGATTGTCATAGTCCGGGACGGTGGTCCGCAGATTGCCGTTGACGTGGGTGGAGGCGTTGCAGAGCTGGATCGTGCCCTCGTATACGCCGTTTTCCTTCGTATAGATCCGGACGTTTTCGGTGTTTGCCATCACGGCGGGCAGACCGCCCAGCGGGGTCAGACGCAGCCGGCCGGAGCCCTTGATCTCGGCGACCATCGCGCCGAGGGTGTCGATGTGGGCCTGCAGCAGCAGACCGTCGTCCTTGTTTTTGCCGCCGAGGTCGACGAGAATGCCGCCCTTGACGGTCTTCTTCGCCTCGCAGCCGATGGCGGCAAATTCCGCCGTCAGCGCATCCTGGGCCGCGAAGGGGAAGCCCGTCGGACTGTCAGCTGCCAGAAGGCGCTGTGTCTGCGAGACCGCAAATTCCGCATATTCCTTTATTTGCATACGATTTCGACTCCTTTTTTGTCTAAGATAAAGACAGTATAACACAAAACACCCGGTTTGGCAATCGGAGATCGCCCGGATTCCGGCCCTTGCGGGAAAAATGAGAAAAACCGAAGCCGGGGATTGCATTCTGAGAAAAATGCGGGTATAATATGATTTGGGAAAATATACATCCTCCATTTGAACCGATTCTCCAGACAGAAAGCGGAGGAATTCAGCGATGAATCAGGATATCAGACAGGCTGCGGAGGCCTTTCACCGCGGCGAAAACATCCGGGCGTTCGACCTGCTGGGCTGCCACCGTGAGACCCGCGCCGGCCGTTCCGGCTTTGTCTTCCGCGTCTGGGCGCCCCGGGCCAGGGCGGTCAGCGTGGTGGGCGATTTCAATTTCTGGAATCGCGCGGACCTGCCGATGACAAAAATCTCGGAGGGCATCTGGGAGGTTTTCTCCGAGTGGGCCAGACCCGGCAGCATTTATAAATACCACGTCGTCGGCGCCGACGGCAGGGAAGTGGACAAGACCGACCCCTACGGCTTCTTCACCACCTACCGCCCCGACAACTG
>CAMOLY010000095.1 GCA_946619065.1 uncultured Clostridia bacterium
GTGGTCAGCGCGGAGAATTTCGACGACGAGCTGTAATCCATGAAACGGATTCAGGCTCTTCTCCCGCCGAAGCGCCCCGGCACAAAGACCACCGTCTGCTTCTCCGACGGCACCACCTGGAAGCTGGTCCCCTCCGTCGCGGAGGAAGCCGGCCTGTACCCGGGTATGGAGCTGGAGGAGGAAGACCTTGCCCGGATTCGCAGGGCAAACGGCGCGGCCTCGGCCAGACAGCGTGCCGTGCGGATCATCTCTGCAGCGGGCGTGACGAAGGGGGATCTGGAGCAGCGTCTGCGCCAAAAGGGCGAAACCCCGGAGGATGCGCAGAACGCGGTCCAGTGGCTCAGCGATCTGCACCTGCTGGACGACGCAGAGACTGCCAGGCAGATCGTTGCCCGCGCCGCTGCCCGGGGCTACGGGGCGCAGCGGGCAAGGCAGATGCTCTATGAAAAGCGCGTCCCGCGCCGCTACTGGGATGAGGCGCTCGAAGCCTTTCCGGACCAGACCGAGGCGCTGACGGACTTTCTGGCGGCCCGTCTCGGCTCCGAGCCGGACGAGAAGACGCGCCGCAGCGCCGTCTCCGCCGCCCAGCGCCGGGGCTTCACCTGGCAGGAAATTACCGAAGCCCTCTCCCGTCTGGACGCGGAGCCGGAGGATTGATTCCCGGCTTCGGTTTCCTAATGATATTTTTGCCATATGATCGGAGGTCCCTATGTCCCCATCTGTCGGTTTTATTTCCCTCGGCTGTGCGAAAAACCAGATCGACTGCGAGCAGATGATGTTTCTGCTCCGCCAGGCCGGCTATCAAATTGCGCCGGAGCCGGAAGCGGCTGATCTTGTGGTCATCAACACCTGCGGTTTCATTGACGCTGCCAAAAGCGAGGCCATCGAAGCCATCATCCGCGCCGGGCAGTGGAAGGCCGAGGGCAGGGTCAAGAAAATCCTGGTCACCGGCTGCCTGGCCCAGCGCTATCAGCAGGAGATCCTGAAGGAGCTCCCGGAGGTGGACGGCGTCCTCGGCACCGGCAGCTATTACGATGTCGTCAGCGCTGCGGATCAGGTCATGCGGGGGAGACCCGTGACCGAATTCGGCTCCATTGACGCCGAGGTGCCCGAGACGGCCCGGGTCGTCACCACGCCGAAGCACTACGCCTACATCAAAATCGCCGAGGGCTGCGACAACCGCTGCGCCTACTGTGTGATCCCATCCCTGCGCGGGCGCTACCGCAGCCGGAGGATGGAGGACATCCTGGCCGAGGCCGAGGGCCTTGCCGCCCGGGGGACCAGGGAGCTGATCGTTGTGGCGCAGGACACCTCCCGCTACGGCATCGACCTCTACCGCAAACGCATGCTGGCCCCGCTGCTGCGGGAGCTGTGCAGGATCGACAGTCTGCACTGGATCCGCGTCCACTACACCTATCCCGACGAGCTGACGGACGAGCTGATCGACACAATCGCCCGGGAGCCGAAGATTGTCAAGTATCTGGACATTCCGATCCAGCACGTCAACGACGGGATCCTGCGCCGGATGAACCGCCGGGGCAATAAGGCTTATCTCCAGCAGCTCTTTCCGAAGCTGCGCAGCCGGATTCCCGGCCTGGTGATCCGCACGAGCCTGATTGCGGGTCTGCCGGGCGAGGGAGAGGCGGAGTTCGATGAGCTCTGCGCCTTCCTCCGCGAATACCGGCTCGAGCGGGTCGGGGCCTTCGCCTTCTCGCCCGAGGAGGGAACCCCGGCTGCCGAAATGGCGTATCCGGACGCAGAAATCGCGAACCGCCGGGCGGAATACATTGCGCAGCTTCAGTCCGAGATCCTGGATGATTGGAATGAAGCTCATTTCGACCAGACGATGGAGGTCCTGATCGACGACTGGGATGGGATGTTCTACTACGGCAGAACCTACGCAGATTCTCCGGGCATCGACGGAACGGTCCGGTTCCGCTCGGAGCGGGAGCACCGGATCGGAGAATTCGTAAACGTCACCGTCCTCGGAGCAGAGGACGGAGAACTGATCGGCAGGGAGGCTGAATGATATGACAACTGCAAGTAAGATTACACTCATTCGCGTGGCGATGATTCCGGCGTTCATGGTCGCGTTCCTTCTGAGTCCGTGCCATGAATGGCTCACCTGGCTGTCTCTTGGCCTCTTCATCATCGCCAGTCTGACAGACTTTGTGGACGGCCATATTGCCCGGAAGTACAATCAGGTTTCGGATTTCGGGAAATTCCTGGACCCCCTGGCGGACAAGCTGCTGGTGCTCTCGGCAATGTGCATCTTCACCTGGTGGCATCTGTTCCCGGCCTGGGCGCTGATGATCGTGCTGACCCGCGAGTTTGCGGTGACCGGGCTGCGCCTGATCGCAGTCGGGAAGGGCAGAGTCATCGCGGCCGGCTGGTCCGGAAAGGTCAAGACCTTCTCCACCATGGTCGCCCTCTGCGTCTGGATCGTATTCCATGAGACCTGCTGGCTGAACTGGGTGATCATCCTGGTCATCCTTCTGCCGACCCTCTATTCCGGCGTCGAGTACTTTGTCCGCAATCTGGATGTGCTTGATCTGAAGAAGAAGTAAAAAAGATTCCCGTTTTGCTTTCGCAAAACGGGAATCAGAATACTTTGCACTAATCGGCTGCCGCGAACAGGCAGGCACAGTAGCCAGGCTCCGGCTGGAAACAGGAGATCCGAAGATGCTTCCGTGCCTCCGGGCTGTAGTCGGTCACGACGCGGTTCGTGCCGTTCATTGCCACGTCCGCGTAGGTGACAATCAGCGTGCGGTCCTCGTCCGGATAGACCTCATAGAAAGAACGGTTGAGCATCTCGTGAATGGGGCGGCCTCTGACGGACTCCATTGCCGGATTGCAGTAGCGGAAGATGAAATCAATCCCGCGCCCGTCCTGGGCAAAAACCAATTCAATCACGCAAAAGGCGATCTGTGAGCGGTCCATCAGCTTGCAGCGGTCGAGCAGATCATGGGGGAGGCGGTCGCTGCCCGGCTGCCCGACCGGAAGGATCCCCAGCTGCTCCGCCCGGCGCTTATGTTCGGCCGGATTTCTGCCGCGGCCCTGGAACTGCGTGCCGTCGGTCATCGTGTAAAGGCCCTTGCCCTCGATGGAGATCACGTAGCGCCGCGCGACGACAATTCCCTTCTGGATGTTCCAGAAATCGGATGCGGCAAAACAGGAAACAACCGTTTTCAGTGGGACCGGCGTGGGAATTTCCCGGCTGTCCTGCAGGTGGAAGACGGTCCTCTGACCCTCATGCGTGAGATAGAGGATATCTTCTGCTTGAAAATGATTCCGTTTTAGAATCCGTGAAACACGTTCCTGAGTATCGGTCGTCATAACTCACCCACCTTTCATTTTCAATATATCATAAAAACAGCAAAAGCGCAAGCTATCCCCAAAATCTTTTCAATTATCACATATATTTGATTCTATGCTTTTTCCGTACCGATCCCGTCCGGAGGAGCACGCAGCAGGAGACTCGCCATGGAAGACTACATTCACCGCGTTCAGTACTACGAAACCGACCAGATGGGCGTCGTCCACCACTCCAACCACATCCGCTGGATGGAGGAGGCCCGCATTGCCTTTCTCGATGCCCTCGGCATCGGCTTTGTCACGCTGGAAGCCCGGGGGATCTATTCCCCGGTGGTCGGCGTTGAGTGCCGCTACCGCCGACCGGCGCATTTTGACGAGCGCATCCTCGTCCACGTGGAACTCCGGGAATACAAGGGCATGCACCTGCGGGTCGAGTACCGGATGACCCGTCTCGGCGACGGGGAGCTGATCGCCACCGGCAGCTCTATCCATTGCTTCACGAATACCGCCGGCAGGCCGATCGCGCTTTCCAAGACGCACCCGGACATTGACGCCGTCCTCGCGGCTGCTGTCGCCGCGCCAGATCCGGCACCGTCCGAAGGCTGATGGGGGTTCGGCTGGCGCTGTAATCGGCTGAAAATCCCCCTTGACAGCCTTCGGAAAATCTGCTACGATACGTCCGAACTGAATACTCGCATTGATCGGAAAGAGTAACGGAACCCGTCCGGACAGAGAGCGCCGTCCCCGGCTGGAAGCGGCGCACGGAGCGGCCCGTGAACGTGCGTCCGGGAGCGAAGGGGAGACCCCGTGAGGCCGCGTCAGCGCCAAAGTGACAAAGCAGAGTGGAACCGCGAACAATCGCCTCTGGGAGAACCCCGGAGGCTTTTTTCATCCGGCATAATGAGAGAACAATCCGAAAGGAGACCTGAATATGTACCTGTACAATTCCCTGACCAGAAAAAAGGAACTGTTCGTTCCCAACCACCCCGACATTGTGAAAATGTACACCTGCGGACCCACGGTGTACCACTATGCCCACATCGGCAATCTCCGCACCTATATCATGGAGGACGTGCTGGAAAAGTATCTGCGCTATTCGGGCTACAACGTCAAGCGTGTGATGAACATCACCGACGTGGGCCATCTCTCCTCCGACGGCGACACCGGCGAGG
>CAMOLY010000096.1 GCA_946619065.1 uncultured Clostridia bacterium
CCCTTCATCTCATACTGGGCGCACTTCCAGCCCATACTGTTGTCGGACAGGTCGATTTTCGCGCGGAGACCCGCGGCGAGCAGACGGTCCGTCACGGCCTGCGCCGCCTCGGTGACGCCGGGCTTGTGGGCGGCCACCGGGACCACGATGATCTGGATGGGCGCGATCTTCGGGGGCAGAACCAGACCGGAGTTGTCGCCGTGGGTCATGATGATGCCGCCGATCAGACGGGTGGACACGCCCCAGGAGGTCTGGAAGGGGTTCACCCGCTGGTTGTCTTTGTTGGCAAAGGTGATGTCGAAGGCCTTGGCAAAGCCGTCGCCGAAGTAGTGGCTCGTGCCTGCCTGCAGGGCCTTGCGGTCGTGCATCATGCACTCGATCGTATAGGTGGCCTCGGCGCCGTTGAACTTTTCCTTGTCGGTCTTCTGGCCCCGGGTGACGGGCATGGCAAGGATATTTTCGCAGAAGTCGGCGTAGACGTTCAGCATCCGGATCGTGAACTCCCGGGCCTCCTCCGCGGTGGCGTGCATCGTGTGGCCCTCCTGCCAGAGGAATTCCCGGTGGCGGAGGAAGGGGCGGCTGGTCTTTTCCCAGCGGAGCACGGAGCACCACTGGTTGTAGAGCTTCGGCAGATCCCGGTGGGACTGGATGACGTTCTTGTAGTGCTCGCAGAACAGGGTCTCGGAGGTGGGCCGGATGGCCATTTTCTCCTCCAGCTTTTCATTGCCGCCCATCGTGACCCAGGCGCACTCGGGGGCGAAGCCCTCCACGTGATCCTTCTCCTTCTGCAGCAGAGACTCCGGGATGAGCATGGGCATATAGACATTCTCCACGCCGTTCTTCTTGAACTCCGTGTCCAGAATGTGCTGCATGTTTTCCCAGATGGCATAGCCGTAGGGACGGTAGATGAAGATGCCCTTGACGGAGGAATAATCGATCAGTTCCGCCTTTGTGCACACGTCCGTGAACCACTGGGTAAAGTCCTGCTCCATGTCGGTGATCTGTTCCACCTTTTTTTCTTTTGCCATTTTCTTCCATCCTTCCGCGGCAAAAACCGCTTGTTCATTGCTTTTCCTATTGTATCACATCTGTCAAGAGGCGGCATAGGATGAGTTGCAAAGAACTCCATCATCCATTCAGCCTGCTGGGCGGGAGGTAGATATGATCCCAATGACCGTGCTGCTTGACGAAAAAACGGCGGAGTTTTACGCCAGAATTGCCGCCCACGTCGGCAGGACCGTGGAGACCGTCCTTTCGGACAGTCTGTTCAAGCTCGCCGGAGAGCTGTCTCTGGAGGCACTGGCCGCCGCCAACGTCCGGCCGGATGATTGTCCTTAGATGACCACCCGGACCCTGCTTCCGTCCGGCCCGCCCGAAACTTGAATCTGCTGCGGAATGCTCGCGCTCAGCTTGTCCACGTGGGAGATGATCCCCACCAGACGGTCGCCCTCGGTCAGCGAGCCCAGCACCTCCAGGGCGCTTGCCAGCTTGTCGTCGCTCAGGGAGCCAAAGCCCTCGTCGATGAACAGGGCGTCCAGCTTTTTCCCACCGGCGTGGCTCTGCACCACGTCGGAAAGGCCCAGGGCAAGGGCCAGCGAGGTGTAGAACGATTCGCCGCCGGAGAGGGAAGCGGAGGCCCGGCTGACCCGGGTCGTCCGGTCGAAGACCTCCAGATCGAGACCGGCCTGGGCGTTGGTGCGGTCCGCCGTAGCCTTGTGCACGAGTTCATACCGCCCGCCGCTCATCCGGTCCAGTCGGAGATTTGCCATGTCCAGGATCTCACGGAAAACCGCGCCCATCACATAGCGCTCAAAGCTCAGTCTGCCGCCTTCGCCGGTGGTTCCCACGGCGGCCCTTCCCAGCCGGTCCAGCTTTTCCCAGGCCCCGTCCGACGCAGCCAGGGCTTTCTTCTCGTTGAGCACGGTATCCAGAATGCTCTGATGCCCGGCTGTGCGCAGCTTTGCCGCGTCCCAGCGCCGGTTTTCCTGCTCCGCGGCGTCCTTTGCGGCGGAGATTTCTTTTGCCAGCGTTTCCAGATCAGTCCTTGTTCTTCCGGCAGTCTGATCGGTCAGAAGGCGGATCCGCTCCCCCAGGGTCTCCAGACCCGTGCGGTACCCGGAAATCGCGGTTTGCTCTTCTCTGAGCCACCGCTCTTTGTCCGCAGCGTCACGGCAGGGGAGCAGGGCCTCCGCAACTGCGCCTCTGTCCGCGAAGCCGGCGCTTCGAAGGGCGGCTTCGGTCTGCGCAACAGCTGTCTGATGCTCCGCTTCCCGGACTGAGACCGACGATTTCAGCGCCGCACACCGGGTCTGCGCCTCTGCAAGTCGGAGCTTCGCCTGCTTCTGCGCCTCCGCGTGGTCGCTCAGAAGCTTCTTTCGCGCTGCCTGCTCCGCCTCCAGCGCTGCGCAGTCTGCCTTTGCGTCAGCCTCGCTGGTGTAGGGAAGCTGTTCCCGCAGACCGCGCACCTCGGCGTCGGCCTCCCGCAGGTCTCCGCTGCATTTCGCCGCCTCATCCCGGATCTGATCCAGATAAGCGGTTCCTGTTTTGATGGCGTCCTCGGTCTGCCTCAGACGGTCTCTGGCCCCGTTTCGCTCGGCCTGCTTCCGTCTTGCGTCCTGCAGATCGGACGCTGCCGCGGTCCGGGCGGTAAGCAGCTCCGCAGCGGCCGCCTCCGCATAGCCCGGGGCGTCCAGCGCGGACCAGTCGGCGCAGTCCGGCGCGATCTCCTGCGCTCTGCGCACCAGCTCGTCCCGTGCCCGCTGCAGATCATTTCTGAGGGTTTCCACCGCAAGAAGCTGCGTCTGCTGCTTCTGCCGGGCGTCCTCTGCGGCCCGCTCGGCGGAATCCACTGCTGCCTGGGTGGGCTGCGCATCATTCGGAAGCGCGAGACGGTTCAGATGATCCCGCCCGAGAGAGCTGCCGCAGACCGGGCAAAGAGCTGTCCCGTCGGCCTCGATCGCGGCCCGGAGCGCCTCCGCCATCAGCCCGGCCTGCCCGGCCAGGAAATGATTTTTCAGCGCTGCGGCATGGGAGTTGGCCGAAATCGCGGCCTGGGTCAGCGTCTTCAGGTCCCGCTCCCGGCACAGCAGCTCTGCTTCCTTCCGCTGCAGGCCTTTCCGATTTTCCCCAATCCCGTCCGGCCCGGACCAAAGGCGTTCCGCCTTTTGCGCCTCGGCCAGGCGCTGCTCGCAGCTGGAGACCGTCACGTCGATCTCTTCCAGCTCCGTCAGCCTCTGCCGTACCGCGGCCTCCTCTGCCCGGAGCCTGTTCAGCCTGGCCTCTGCTTTTTCCCGCAGCTGCAGCTGACGTTCGTTTTTGTCCCTGGCCTGCTTCTGGCGCTGCTCGGCGGCATGGAGCCTATCATATCGGTCAAGCGTCTCGCGCAGGGAGGCGATCCGATGGTTCAGCCCGTCGAGCTCCACCTGCCGCGCGGGATCCTCCGCAGCGGCCGCTTCAGCCGATTGATGCGCCAGCATCGCGGCCTGTTCGTCCTCCCCGGCTGCTTTTAAAAGCTGTTTTTCGCTGTCCAGTCTGGTTTTCGCCTGATTCTCCGTGCCCAGAGCGGGCAGAACTGTGTGGATGGCTGCCTCCGCGCGGGCCAGCGCTTCCTGTCGCCGGTCCATCTCCGGCCGGCGTGCCTCCAGCCTTGCCAACTCCGCTTTTGCGGCTTCCAGATCCGCAAAGTGCCGATTCACGGCCTCTGCCTCCCCGTATCGGGTGTGCAGCCGGCTCTCCTGCGCGCGCAGCTGGTCAAGGGCAGCCTTGCAGCGCGCGCAGGCGTCTTCGTCCGTCTGCACCAAAACGCCCAGTGCCTCCGTCAGCGTCGGGCTGTCCGGGAGGGTTTCCTCCGTCTGCAGCTCCGGCTCCAGGGTTTCCAGCTTGCTTTTCAGTCGGCCGCGGTGGATCTCCCGTTCGGCCTCCAGCTGCCTGCGCGCGGTGTCCAGCAGATTCTGAAAGCGCACGTAGGGGGCGCTGTCAAAGAGCTTGCCCAGGATCTCGTTTTTCTCCACGCTGTTCGCCGTCAGAAAGCGGCGGAATTCGCCCTGGGCCAGCATGATGATCCGGCAGAACTGCTCCTTGTTCAGTCCCAGCAGCTCCGTACACTTTGCCGTGACCTCCCCGGCGTTCCGGATCGGCGTGATGCCTTCGCCGGTCAGCTCCGCCGAGGGCGTCGGGCTGCGATAGCCCTCGCCGCCGCGGATCTTCGCGAAATGGAGGCTGCGGGTTACCGTATAGGACCTTCCGTCCTGCAGGAAGGTCAGGCGCACCACCGTGTCAATTCCCTTGTCCACCCGGTCGCAGTGCATCATGTCCGGCCTGCGGTCCTTCCCGCTGGCCTCTCCGTAGAGGGCGAAGACGATGCCGTCAAAAATCGTGGTTTTTCCGGCTCCGGTGTCGC
>CAMOLY010000097.1 GCA_946619065.1 uncultured Clostridia bacterium
GGCGCATCAGCTCCGGCACGCAGAGGGCCGGGTGGGTGTCGTTGATGTGGATGGCCACCTTGTCCGGCAGGTTGCGCACCGTGCCGTACTTTTTCACGTGGGCCCGCAGGATCGACTGCAGGGAGGCCGAGCAGAGCAGGTACTGCTGCTTCAGGCGCAGGCGCTTGCCCTGGATGTGGTCGTCGGCCGGGTAGAGGACCTTGGAGATCGTCTCGGCCATGGTGTTCTGCTCCAGGGCGCGGACGTAGTCGCCCCGGGAGAAGGCCGCCATGTCGAAGCTCTGGGGCAGCTTGGCCGACCACAGAACCAGCTTGTTGACCGCGTCGGTATGGTAGCCGGAGATATAGAGGTTATAGGGGACGGCCATGACCGTGGAGTAGCCGTGCTGGGCAATCTTGAACCTGCCGTTGTCGTACCACTCGTTGACCTCGCCGCCGAAGCGGACCTCCACCGCGTCGTCCTCCTTCGGCACCAGCCAGACGTCGCCCATCTGCAGCCAGTTGTCGGGCAGCTCCATCTGCCAGCCGTCCACGATCTGCTGCTTGAAGATGCCGAACTCATAGCGGATGGAGAAGCCGGTGGCCGGATAGCCCAGACCCGTCAGGGCGTCGAGATAGCAGGAGGCCAGACGGCCGAGACCGCCGTTGCCCAGACCGGCGTCCGGGTCCAGGGCGTAGAGGTCCTCGATGTCGATGTCCATGGTCTTAAGGGCCTCGGTGAAGACCTCGGTCATGCCGAGATTATAGAGGTTGTTGCGCAGGCTGGTGCCGACCAGGAACTCCATCGACATATAGTAGACCTGCTTGCGGCCCTCCTCCTGATAGCCGCGCTTGAAGGCACGGCGCCGGTCGTACATCCCGTTGCGGACAACGGTGCACAGGGCCTTGTAGGCCTGCTTGTCGGTGGCTTCGTCCATGTTGCAGCCGAAAAGCCGCATGCAGGCTTCGTTGAGCAGTTTAATTGCTTCGGATTGATTCATACTTCCTCCAGAAAGCGCGCGGATGCGCGCGGATTAACAGATTCGGGTCAATACACCCAGGCGTTGGGCAGGAAGCGTCCGCCCGGGGTCCGGGGGTTGGAGCAGCGGATGAGGGGCTTGCCGCGGTACCAGATCATGGCGGTGGTGCCGCCGTCGGTGCTCATGGCGGTGACGCCGCCGTACTGCTGCATCAGGCCGCCCAGCAGAACCACGCTGCAGCCGGGGGAGTCGGAATAGCGGCCCTCCACGGCGCACATCAGGATCTCGCCGCGGCTGTTCTGGCCGATGCCTGCCCGGGGCTGATTGTCCGTCCATTCCGCTGGAGACGGCTGCTGGGCGCCGCCGATCAGCAGAGCGGGCTGGAACTCCATGGCGTCGGTGGTGGCGGCATTGTAGCCGGAGCCGGCGCGCTTGATGATAAAGGTGTTGTTTGAAAGCAGCTCAAGCCGGAACCAATTGCTGTTCAGCGTGGAGCCGTAGATCCTTCCGCTGCACATGCACTGGCCGAAGACCGTGCCGCCGTTGCCGTTGCCGCCCGGGTCGTCAAAGCCGGAGCCGGTCATGGCAAGAATGCCGCCGTTGCGGGCGCAGATGGAGGCGATCCGCTCGCCGTAGGAGCCGATGCTCGCCGACGGGCACAGACGCAGACGGGAGGCATACCGCGCGATCACCAGCACGGCGCGGGAGCGGTTGAGATAGGCGCGGACCACCAGAATGCCGTTGGGCGCGTCCAGCGCCAGAACCTGGTGACCCTGGGTCGTATGGATGTCCAGCCCGTCCTGATTCAGGCCGGACTCGTCCACCATGATGTTCTCGTAGCCGTTGGAGAGGATGCGGGGATGCTTTGCCAGCCACGCCTCGGTCTCCTCCCGGTCGAGCTCCCAGAACATCTTATAGAAGGCGTCGCGCTCCTCCTCGGTGGCGGTATAGGTGACCTTCGAGCCGGAGCTGCCGGACCCCTTTTCCGTCGCCGCCTCGGTGGTCGGGGGCTCCGTCGTGGGAGCCTCGGTGGTCGGGACCTCGGTGGTCGGGACCTCCGTCGTCGGCACCTCGGTGGTCGGCGCCTCGGTGGTGGGCGCAGCCGTCGTGGTGGGCGCGGCGGTGGTCGGCGCGGGAAGGGTGCCAGCGGTGGTCTCCGGCGTGTTGTTTTTCTGCCCAGAGCAGCCCGTCAGCAGAAGCGCGGTCAGCATAGCAAGACACAAAATCCAGGCGGTCAGTTTCCGTTTCATTGTAGCAGCCTCCAATATGCTGATATTATGGTTATTATAACACAGTCTGAAACGGATTGCAATAAAAAACGAAGCATGGAGCGGAGGGCGTGAAAAATGAAAGAATGAAAATATGAAACTATGAAACTATTTCGGTGTCCCTTCGGGACGATTGAAATTCATTTTCCATATCGGAGATATGGAAAATACAATAATTTTTTCATTTTTTCATTTTTTCATTTTTTCATAATGTTATAGCTTCCGGCCGCCCGCGGAGGCGGGCGGCCGGAGGATTCATACAGAGCGGGATTCTTTTGCTCCCGGCAGGGAGGTGCGCATGACGTCCGCGAGGGTCACGCTGTCCAGATAGTCGTTCACCAGCGCTTCCAGCTTCTCCCACACCGGCAGCGTCGGGCAGGGATTGCAGCGGGCGCAGGGGGCGCTGCCCTCGTGCAGACAGGAGACCGGCGCCAGGCTGCCCTCGGTCAGGCGGAGCACCTCGCCCAGCGTATACTGCTCCGGCTTCCGGCTCAGGCGGTAGCCGCCGCCCTTGCCGTGGATGCCCTCCACCAGGCCGCCCTTCGACAGGACGGTCATGATCGACTCGGAGTATTTGAGGGAAATATCCTGCCGCTCGGCAATGTCCTTGAGGGGCGTGAAGGTCTCCGGGCTCTGCTGCGCCAGATCGGCGAGCACCCGCAGCGCGTAGCGGCCGCGGCTGGAGATCATGGCAGCCATGCTTATGCCCCGCAGTGGTCGCAGTCGTGGGCGGCGGGGAACTGCTTTTCGTCGTAGGCGATGCCGTGGCGGTCGTAGTAGTCCTTCATCGCGGCCTTGATGGCCTCCTCCGCCAGGACGGAGCAGTGCAGCTTCTGGGGAGGCAGTCCGTCCAGGGCCTCGGTGACGGCCTGGTTCGTCAGCTTCAGCGCCTCGGAAACCGGCTTGCCCTTGATGAGCTCGGTGGCCATGGAAGAGGAGGCGATGGCGGAGCCGCAGCCGAAGGTCTCGAACTTGACGTCGGTGATGGTGTCGTCCTTGATCTTCAGATACATCTTCATGATGTCGCCGCACTTGGGATTGCCGACCTCGCCCACGCCGTCCGCGTCCTCGATCACGCCGACGTTGCGCGGATGACGGAAATGGTCCATGACTTTATCGGAATACAGTGCCATAATTCAGTACCTCTTTTCTGTTATTTCAGGATGAACTGCCGCTCGCCGCTCTTGAGCTCGCGCCAGACGGGAGACATGTTTCTCAGATAGTCCACGACTTCCTTGACGGCGGTGATGATGTGCTCCACCTCTTCGGCGGTGTTGGTCTCGCACAGCGACAGGCGAAGCGAGCCGTGGGCAACCTCGTGGGGCCGGCCGATGGCCAGCAGGACGTGGCTCGGATCCAGAGAACCGGAGGTGCAGGCCGAACCGGAGGAGGCGCAGACGCCCTTGTCGTCCAGCAGCAGCAGGAGGGATTCGCCCTCGATGCCCTCAAAGCAGAAGTTGACGTTGCCGGGCAGACGGCGCTTTGCGTCGCCGTTGAGGGCGCCGTGGGGGATCTCGGACAGGCCCTCGATCAGCCGGTCGCGGAGAACGGTCAGCCGCGCCGAGGTCTCGGGGAGGTTCTTCACGGCCTCCTCCAGCGCCGCGGTCATGCCCATGATGCCGGGCACGTTCTCGGTGCCGGCGCGCTTGCCCCGCTCCTGGGCGCCGCCCTCGATCAGATTCGACAGGATGATGCCGCGCTTGGCGTAGAGCAGGCCCACGCCCTTCGGGCCGTGGAACTTGTGGGCGGAGAGGGAGAGCATGTCGATGTTGTCCGCGGCAACGTTCACGGGGATGTGACCCACCGCCTGGACCGCGTCGGTGTGGAAGAGGACGCCGGCTTCGCGGCAGACTGCGCCGATCTCGCGGATGGGCTGGATGGTGCCGATCTCGTTGTTGGCGTACATGATCGTGACCAGGCAGGTCTCGGGGGTGATCGCGGCGCGGACCTGCTCGGGGGTGACCAGACCGTTCTCGTGGACGTCCAGATAGGTCACGGTGAAGCCCTCTTTCTCCAGCTTGCGGAGGGTGTGGAGCACCGCGTGGTGCTCAAAGGCCGTGGAGATGATGTGGGTCTTGCCCTTCTTCTTCCCGATGATCGCAGCGCTGCGGATGGCCTGGTTGTCGGCCTCGGAGCCGCCGGAGGTGAAGGTGATCTC
>CAMOLY010000098.1 GCA_946619065.1 uncultured Clostridia bacterium
GCCCGCGCGCTGGAACGCACGGAGCTGGTAAAGGTGCGGTACCATGGATAGGGTGGAGGAGCTGGTTTCCGCGCTGAAGGCGCGGAGGCTGCGGCTTGCAACGGCGGAATCCTGCACCGGGGGTCTGCTTGGCAAGCGGATCACCGATGTCTCCGGCGCATCCGCGGTCTATCCCGGCGGCGTCGTCAGCTATTCCAACTCCGTCAAGCACAGCCTGCTGGGGGTCGAACAGGGGCTTTTGGACGCCTTCGGCGCGGTCTCCGAGCCGGTTGCCTGCCAGATGGCCGAGGGTGTGCGCAGGACCATTCCCGCGGACCTCGGCGTGGGCATCACCGGCATTGCCGGTCCGAAGTCCGACGATACGAAAAAGCCGGTGGGTCTGGTCTACATCGCCGCGTCGGACGGGGCGCGGACAATGGTCCGGGAGTATCACTTCTCCGGCGACCGCGCCGCGATCCGGGACCGGTCCGTGTCGGCCGCGGCGGAGCTGCTGCTGGAGCTGCTGGGCATGGAAGGAGCGCATCCATGAAACAATCCAAACGGGGAGGGCTCGTGCTCTCCCTTTTTGTCATCTGGCTGGCAGCCCTGTTTCGCATCACAGTCCTCCGCGACGGCTGCTTCTCCCACGGCCTCTGCTCCGGCAGAGTCGAGTGGATCCCGTTTCTGTATCTGGCGAAGCTGCTCCGGATCGGCTACTACCGGTATTTCTGTTATCTGTTTTTCGGCAACCTGATCTGGTTCGTCCCGGCAGCCCTGCTGTGTCTGCTGGGCGCATCCCGCCTGCGCGCCATCTGCTTCGCATTCGCCCTCTCGGTCCTCATTGAGACGCTGCAGTATCTGCTGGGCTCCGGCGTGACTGAGGTCGAGGACGT
This sequence comes from uncultured Clostridia bacterium, assembly GCA_946619065.1. Taxonomy (GTDB): domain Bacteria; phylum Bacillota; class Clostridia; order Oscillospirales; family Oscillospiraceae; genus JAFRPC01. The sequence goes on from CAMOLY010000098.1 coordinate 873, forward strand.
CATTCTGAACACCCTGGGCGCGGCCCTGGGAACCCTGCTGACCCCGCGCAAAAAAGATTGCGCTGCCGGGAGAAATATGGTATAATAACTCAAAATACGGATGCGCGGAGGGCAAAGCGGCGTCCTCCGACGGAAACAAATCGGAAAGGCGGCTTCCACATGGAAAAGAGAATTGTCAAAATTGTCCTGACTGGCGGCCCGGCGGCCGGCAAGACCTCCCTGGTCAGCCGGATTCTGAAGGAATTCAACAGCGAAGGCGGCTGGAAGGTCATCACGATCCCGGAGACCGCCACCGAGCTGATCTCCGGCTTCGGCATCAAGCCCTTCGACAACTGCGTCAGCATGCTGGAGTTCCAGTACTTTGTGATTGCTGACCAGCTCCACAAGGAGAAGCTCGCGGTGAAGGCGGCCGAGATGGTCCCGGAGCAGAACGTGCTGATTCTCTATGACCGTGCCCTGCTGGACGACAAGGCCTACATCACCGATGAAGAGTTCGACGAGGTTCTGGCCCATTTTGACGGGCGCACGGCCTCCTCTGTCCTGGCCGGCTACGACGCCGTCATCCATCTGGTAACCTGCGCCAAGGGCGCGGCCTTCGCCTATAACCTGGGCAATCAGGCCCGCTCCGAGAGCATTGAAAAGGCGATCGAGATGGACGACCGCACCCTCCGCGCCTGGCGGGCCCACCCGAATCTGCGGATCGTCGACAACGCCGTCGATTTTGAGAAAAAGATGCAGCGGGGCCTGCGGGAGATCTACCGCATCGTCGGCGAGCCCGAGCCGATGGACCGCAAGCGCAAGTATCTGGTACGGATGCCGGATGTCTCTGCCCTTGTGGAGCGGCACGGCGCGGTGGTCTTCGACATGGTGCAGACCTACCTGGTCATGACCAACCCGAGCATCGAGCGCCGCATCCGCAAGCAGAAGAACGGGGGAGAGTACCTCTATTTCTACACCGAGAAGCACCTCCGTCCGGATCATACCAAGTGGGACACCGAGCGTCCAATTTCCGAAAAGGACTACAGCCGCTATCTGCTGGAGGCCGACCCGGCCCTGCGTCCGGTCCGCAAGCTCAAGTACCGCTTCAACGGAGACCGCCAGCGCTACGAGCTGGACGTCTATCCCTTCTCTGCGGAGCGGGCGATCCTCTTCTGCTATTCGGACGATGAGATCTGCATTCCGCCGGAGTTTGAGGTGATCCGCGAGGTCACCGACGACGCGGACTACAAGAACCGCCATCTGGCACAGGTACAGAGCCTGTAACAGCATTATGTCAACTATTTCATAATACCCATTTCCACCGCACCTTCATTCCGGGGTTTTCCACAATCCGTGGGAGAATTCCGAAAAATGAGATTATTCCACGGATTCCGGCCTGTGGAAAAAGGTGTGGATCGTGTGTATAACGTTGTTTGGCATGAAATATTGCGTCAGATTCTGTCAACCGATGAAAGGAGGCGGGCCGGTTGCTGCTGTTGTCCGAAGCGGAGGCGCGAGAACGCCTTGTGGATATGACCGACGCGTCTCTTACGGTCAAACCGGGCGGGATTTCTCTGGATTTGCGGAACGACCCGGCCGGCTGGGATGCGGTCATGCGCGCCCTTGGCCGGAAGGAGGCCTGCCGTCTGCTGGCGGAGCGGGTTCGTGCGAATTACCTTGCCCAGACCGGAAAGTCCTTTCCCTTCACGGAACCCTGCGTTGCCTATGAGATTGGCTACCACATCAACGCCTACCTCTGGAGCATCGGCTATCGAGGCTATCCGCGGCATATCACCACGCGGTTCTTCTCCCGGAAGGCCCTCGAGCGCCACTGCGCGACCGTGGAGATCGACGAGGAGAGCGTCCGGGACTTTCGTCAGCGTGTGGTTTTTCACTACCGAAAGGGTTACCACAGGACAGAACAGAGATAATGTAAATCCGGGAAGCGCTCCGGCCGTTCGGCCGGAGCGCTGCCCGGATTGAAAAAAGCAAGGGAAAAATCTCTTCAGGCTCACTTGCCGGATTCTTCCAGAATCGCCCGGCAAAGCGTCTCCGCGTCGGAGACCACTGGCGGGCCGAGGGGAACCAGCTGCGCCCGGTCCCGGAAGCCCCAGTCCACCAGAATGCAGGGCAGGCCGCTGTTTTGCGCGGTCTGGGCGTCCACCTCGGAGTCCCCGACGTAGACAGTCCTTTCCCGGTCCGCGCCAAGAAGGGAGAGGGCCAGATGAACCATGTCGGGAGCCGGCTTGCGCCGAAGTCCCTCCCGTTCGCCGATGGAGAGGGCGATCCGGCCCGCGAAAAACCGCTTGTGCAGGGTCTGAACAGCGAAATCCGCCTTATTGGAGACGACCGCTGTCTGAATTCCAGCAGCCGAGAGCGCATCCAGGGCTGCCTGCGCCTGGGGATAGAGCCGGGTCGCGTCCAGCGCGTGGGCGGCGTAGTATGGGCAGAGGGTTTGATAGACGCTTTGGGCCATCTCCTCCGGCGTTCCGGTAGGAACCGCGCGCCGGACCGTCATCCGCAGCCCGTTGCCGAGATAGCTCCGGACCTCCTCCCTCGTCCGGAGCGGGAACCCGTGTGCGGCGAGCGCGTAGTTCACGGCGGCGGCCAGATCGTCCAGCGTGTCCAGCAGGGTCCCGTCCAGGTCAAAGAGTACTGTCTTGTATCCCATCAGAGTCTCCAAATAAGAGTGCTTCCAGCTGCGCCGGATCCGTATAGGCCCGTTCGCAGTTTTTTTGCATGAATGCCCGGATCTCCGGGACGTCATAGGCCCAGCAGGCGGCTGCAAAGGGCACCCCGGCAGCTCTTGCCATGTCGAAGCCCGGCTTGAGGTCGTCCACCATCAGCAGCTCGTCCGGCTGCAGCGAGAACCGCTCCATGATCTGCTCCAGCGCCCAGGGGTGGGGCTTGCGGATGTCCAGCGGCAGCTCCCAGCCGTAGATCAAATCGGGCTGCGGCAGGCCGTTTGCCTCGTAATCCCGGCGGATGTTGAAGTCGAAGGAGTGGGAGACCACGCAGACCAGTCCGCCCAGCGCCTTCTGCCTCCGGATGATCCTTGCCATTCCGGGGAAAACCTTCGGGATGTGGTCCTTCACATAGTCCTTCCAGATCTCCAGCTCCCGGTCCAGCTCCCCGGCGGTCAGACCCAGGACGCCGGTGCAGTAGGGGAGGAAGCCCGGATCGAAGTTGACCCGGAAGTAGTCCTCCAGGGAGATCGTTGTGCCGGGGCGAAGCTCCTCCAGCGCCAGCAGAAAAGAGGGATAGTGAATGTGGGTCGTGCTGTCCATCACGGTGTCGTCGTGGTCGAGCACCAGACATCTGTATTTCAATTGTGTCATTTGATCAGATCGGCAGGAACGCGCTGGCCACGCCAAAATAGACCAGCAGGGACAGGGCGTCCACGATGGTAGTGATGAAGGGACTGGCCATGACGGCGGGGTCGAAGCCCAGCTTTTTGGCAAACAGCGGCAGCGTGCAGCCGACGATCTTGGCAAACAGCACCGTGACCGACAGCGTAATGCAGATGA
>CAMOLY010000099.1 GCA_946619065.1 uncultured Clostridia bacterium
TCCCTCGGACCAGCAGCCCATGCCGTATTCGTAGTACTCCGGCGTGAAGCTGAAATAGAAGGCCGGGGCGGCCATTTCCTCGCGGTCAGCCCAGAGGGTGAACCACAGGTGGTCGTTCATCGGCCCCCGGCCGTAGAGCCGCCGGGCGTCCCGATAGATCCGGGAGATGTGCAGATTCCAGTCGTGCTTCGGGTATTTCTCCCGAAGGTGTTCGAACAGGGCGTTGGCCAGATCCTTGGTCGGCCCGTGCATCAGCCGCTCATAATCGTCCTTGTTTTCGTGGAACCATTCGCGGCTGTTGTTGAGCCGCAGCTTCCAGAGAAATTCCACCGTTTCCGGAGCATAGAGCCGCATCGTTTACTTCCTCCGCCGGACCAGCTCGCGCCAGTCAAGATCGCCGCGCTCGAGTCCCAGAATCAGCAGCTCTGCGGTGGCCAGATTGGTGGCGACCGGGACATTGTGGGCGTCGCAGAGCAGAAGCGTCCGCAGCGTATACTGGTTGTCCGTCCGGTCGGTGCTGTTCGGATCGGTGAACATCAGCACCATGTCGATCTCGTTATAGGCAATGCGTGCGTCCACCTGCTGGTGTCCGCCCTGGTTATGGGCCAGGAACAGGGAGATGGGAAGCCCCGTGGCCTCGGCGACCAGGCGGCCCGTGGTCGCGGTGGCGGAAAGCGTGTGCTTGGCCAGGATGCTTTTATAGGCGGTGCAGAACTGCACCATCAGCTCCTTTTTCTTGTCGTGTGCCATCAGGGTAATGTTCATTGGCAAACCTCCTTGGGCAGCGGTCGGTCAACGGATGCGAAGCAGCGGAACCTTCTCTCCGCGCAGACGGCGGGCGATGTGCAGACAGCCGAGCGAGGCGCGGCGGTCGGTGCAGAGGATCAGAGGCCTGTTGGCGGATGCCGCGAGCACCACGTTCGGATCCTCCGGTACGATTCCGAACAGGGGCAGCCCGATCTCGTCCATCATGTCGTCCACGGTCCAGTCGAGCGCACGGAAGATGGCGGGAGTGATGCGGTTGACGATCAGCTTGATGTCGTGCTTTCCCATCAGGGAGAGCTGATCGGCGGTCTCGCCCGCGTCCCGCAGGGAGGCGGGGTCCGGCGTGGCGATGACCAGGATCCGGTCGGCGTAGGAGGAGGCGAAGTGGAAGCCGTCCCGCAGTCCGGCAGCGGAGTCGATCAGGCAGAAATCAAAGTGCGCGCGGACCGTTTCGAGCAGAGCACCGAAATCCTGAAACCGGATTGTCTCCGGCTTTTCCGCCACCGGCGCGGTCAGCAGCCAGAGATTCGGAATGTCCGGGTGGGGCGTCGCTTCGCTGAGGCTGTAGCGGTCTGCCAGTACGTCGGCAAACGAGATCGGCGCCAATTCGCGCATCCCCAGGGAGATATCCAGATTCCGCAGTCCCACGTCCGCGTCGATGCACAGGACCTTGCAGCCCTCTGCGGCCAGACAGCAGGCGACGGCCGCGCAGATCGTAGTTTTCCCGGTGCCGCCTTTCCCCGAGGTGAAGGCGATGACCTGACCCATAACAAACCCTTCTTCCGATAGATACTCATAACTTATTGTATTATAGCGGATTCCGGCGAGGATTTCAACACAAAAATTCGGAATGAACCGGCCGCCCGCGGCATATATATGAACTGTTTCCGGGAAGGAGGAGAGGCTATGACAGATCCGAAACCGGCCGCCGACCGCTCGGCGCTGCCGGAGGCGCACAGGCTGAGCCTGGAGGCGCGGCGAAAACTGACGGTGACCGCGGTGACGGAGGTCCTGCGGGTGGATGAGACCGGTGTTGCCCTCCGCGTCGGCCCCTGCGTTCTGATTGCACAGGGAGAGGGGCTGAAGCTGCGGCAGATGAGCCCGGATGACGGCCGGGTGGATGTCCTGGGCCGGGTGGACAGTCTGCGCTATGAGACGGCGCCCGCCGGCGGAAGGCTTCGCAGACTCTTCGGATGATGGAGCTGCCGGTTCATATCCAGCTGCGGGAGCTGCTTCTGGCCCTCGCAACCGGCCTGTGCCTGGGCCTGGCCTACGATCTGCTCCGCCCGCTGCGGCGCGGCAGATGGTCCACAGCCTTGACCGATCTGATCTACAGCCTGCTCAACCTCCTCGCGCTGCTGTGCTTTTCCCTCTATGCCGGCCGGGGCAGGCTCCGGATTTTTGCCGTCGTCGCTGTTTTCGCCGGGCTCTGCGTCTGGCTGTGGATCTGCAGCCCTCCGTTCTGCGCCGTTCAAAACCGCGTCCTTCGAATCCTGTTTGCCCCTGCCCGAATCCTGCGGCGGGGATGCCGTCGATTATTCGGAAAATTTTTCAAATTCTGTAAAAAACATATTGCTTTTGCCGAAAAAAATGGTAGAATAAATCATGATCAAAGTGCGTAGTATACGCAGAATCGGAAAGGAGGCGCTCTGCGTGCGGCTGAAACGAACATCCCTGTTGACGAAGCTGCTTTTGCTGGCGGTCGCGATTTACGCAATTGTCACGCTGGTGGGCCTCCAGGACCGCATTCAGACGGCTCAAAAGGAAGTCGACGAGCTCGAAGAGCAGGTCGTCTACGCCGAGCAGGATAACGCCCTCATTACGCAGGAGCTGGAGGATCTTGGCTCCGAGCGCAGCATCAAGGCGATTGCCCGCAGCCGTCTCGGCATGGTCGAAGCGGGGGAAATTGTCTTCCGCGACGCCGACATGCACAACTAAACAGGCAGCAGGAAAGGATTATTCAGCAGTATGGGTTATACGCCTGGCACAGTATTGGAAGGAACCGTTAAGACAATCACCGGCTTCGGCGCCTTTGTGCTTCTGCCGGAAGGGCAGACCGGCCTGGTCCACATTTCCGAGATTGCACCCACCTATGTCAGCGACATCCGGCAGCATCTGACCGAGGGCCAGAAGGTCAAGGTCAAAATCCTCTCTGTCGGAGAAAACGGAAAGCTCAGCCTTTCAATCAAGCAGGCAGAGCCGCGGGTTCAGCCCGCACGGACGAATCAGCCCCGCCCGCCGCGCCGGGATTCCGGTTTTCAGCCGGCCCGCACCGAGCCGGAGAGCTTCGAGGAGAAGCTCAAGCAGTTCATGGCGGATTCCAACAGCAAGATTTCCGGCTCCGGGCAGTATGAACACCGCACCCGTTCCAGAAAACGCTGAAGAAGAACGAATTCGGAGAGCGGCTCGCAGAGCCGCTCTCTTCTCTGTAAACCGAAAACCACTCGCCGGGCGAGTGGTTTTCGGTTAAAAAATGAGCTTGTTTCCCGCGTTGGCCCCCCCTTGCCCCTGATGACCCCATTGTACACCGGATGCTGGCCCACAATCGGGCCGGGCCCTGAATTTGCGCCGATGCCCGCAGCATTTTACGGATTTCAGGATCAGCCGGAAAAACCGCTTTTTTGGGCTTGTATTTCTGAAAATCTATGGTATAATAGAATCAGCAATTGAAAGGAGCGTGATATCATATGCCCTTAGTAACCACAACCGAAATGTTCAAGAAGGCCTATGACGGCGGCTACGCCATCGGCGCTTTTAACGTCAACAACATGGAAATCGTCCAGGGCATCACCGAGGCCTGCCAGGAGGAGAAAGCCCCTGTCATTCTGCAGGTATCCAAGGGAGCCCGCGCTTACGCCAACCACACGTATCTGGTTAAGCTCGTAGAAGCTGCTGTTATTGAGTGCAAGGACATCCCGATTGCCCTGCATCTGGACCACGGTCCCGATTTCGAGACCTGCAAGGCCTGTGTAGACGGCGGCTTTACCTCCGTTATGATCGACGCTTCCTCCAAGCCCTTTGCGGAGAACATTGAGATCACCCGCAAAGTCGTCGAGTATGCCCACGACCACGGCGTGGTCGTCGAGGCCGAGCTCGGCACCCTGGCCGGCGTGGAAGACGACGTCAAGGTCAGCGCGAAGGACTCCTCCTACACCCATCCCGAGGAGGTTGAAGAGTTCGTTTCCAAGACTGGCTGCGATTCTCTGGCGATTGCCATCGGCACCTCTCACGGCGCCTACAAATTTACGCCTGCCCAGTGCACCCGCAATGAGAAGGGCATTCTGGTCCCGCCCCCTCTGCGTTTCGACGTACTCGACGAGATCGTCAAGCGTCTGCCTGGCTTCCCCATCGTGCTGCACGGTTCCTCTTCCGTGCCGCAGGACTATGTCAAGATGATCAACGAAAACGGCGGCAAGATGCCCGACGCAGTCGGCATCCCCGAAGAGCAGCTTCGCAAGGCTGCCTGCTCCGCTGTCTGCAAGATCAACATTGACTCCGATCTCCGCCTGGCCATGACGGGCACGATCCGCGCCTACTTCAACGAACATCCGGATCATTTCGATCCTCGGCAGTACCTGAAGCCCGCCCGTGCGAACATCAAGGAG
>CAMOLY010000100.1 GCA_946619065.1 uncultured Clostridia bacterium
TCATTTCAAAATAGAGGTCGTTGCCCTCACGGGTCCGCTCGCCGACGCCGGTGAAAACGGAATAACCGTTATGCTCGGTGGCAATGTTGTAAATCAGCTCCTGGATCAGGACCGTCTTGCCGACGCCCGCGCCGCCGAAGAGGCCGATCTTGCCGCCCTTGGCGTAGGGGCAGATCAGATCAACGACCTTGATGCCGGTCTCCAGGATCTCCGTCGTGCTCTCCTGCTCGTCAAAGCTGGGCGCCGGGCGGTGAATCGGCCAGCGCTCCACCGTGACAGGGGCCGGCATGTTGTCGATGGGTTTGCCCAGCAGATTGAACATTCTGCCGAGGCACTCTTCGCCGACGGGAACCGTGATCGGCTTGCCGGTGTCGGTTGCCTCGATGCCGCGCTGCAGGCCGTCGGTGGAGCTCATGGCGACACAGCGCACCACATCGTCTCCGATATGCTGGGCAACCTCGGCGGTCACCTTGTTGTCGCCGTTGAACACTTCGACGGCGTTCAGCAGCGGAGGAAGATAGCCGTTTTCAAACCGGATATCCAGAACCGGGCCCATGATCTGAACCACGGTGCCTGTGTTTTTCGTAGCCATAAGGTCAACTCCTTGTATGTAGTGTGCCACGCGAGGCGGCGGGAAAAAGCGCTGCGCGGTCCGAACGGGACGGAAACGCCGTCAGCAGGCAGTTTTTCCATCCATGCAGCCGGCTTACGTCTCCGCGCCGGCGACGATTTCCGTGATCTCCTGGGTGATCGCGCCCTGGCGGGCACGGTTGTACTTGAGACTCAGGTCCGCGATCATTTCCTCGGCGTTGCTCGTGGCAGCCTCCATCGCGGTCCGGCGGGCGCCGTGCTCGGAGGTCACCGCCTCGCACAGGGCGCCGTAGATGACGCCGCCGAGGTATTCGGGGATGATCGCCTCGAAGACCGAGGCGCTGTCCGGCTCATAGAGGGTCTCGCAGCCGGATTGGGTATCGCCGGGCATCGGCGTATAGGCAAGCGGAAGCAGCTTCAGCGAGGCGGGCGTCTGGGAGAGCATTGAGACGAACTCGGTGTAGATGACGCTGACTTCGTCGAACTCCCCGTCCAGGAAGCCGCGGCTGAGCATCTTGGCGATGGAGAAGCAGTCGCCCACATGGTCCTCCGAGGCTTCGGCATAGAGCTCCGTCAGGATCTCCGTTCCGCGGCGGCGGAAGAACTCCAGCGTCTTTTTGCCGATGGGCACCACGCAGCAGGGCTTGCCTTCCATCTGTTCCCAGGCCATCTTCAGCACGTTGTGGTTGTAGCCGCCGGCGAGACCGCGGTCTCCGCCGATGACCACATAGCAGCTCTTCCGGACCGGGCGCTGCTCCAGAAACGGCGATTCGAAATCCTCCGCGCTGTTGGCAATCGTGTTGAGCGTATCATAGAGGATGCGGAAATAGGGGCGGGAATTCTGCACCCGCTCCTGCGCACGGCGCAGCTTGGAGGAGGCAACCATTTCCATGGCCTTGGTGATCTGCTTGGTGCTTTCCATGCTCTTGATGCGGAGCTTGATATCCTTCATGGAAACGCCAGCCATGTTTCATGCCTCCTCTCAGTGGGCTTTGAATTCCTTCAGATAGTTTTCCAGCGCGGTCTTGAGTCCGGCTTCGGTCTGCTCGTCGAGCACCTTCGTTTCGGCAATCGCGCGCAGGACCTTGTGGGCGTTGGTATCGAGGTATCGGTACAGGCCCTTCTCAAACTCGCGGACCTGATCGACCGGAACGTCCTTGAGATAGCCGTTGATGACGGCGTAGATGATGCACACCTGCTGCTCCACGGGCACGGGCTCGTTGTTGGGCTGCTTGAGCACCTCCACGATGCGCGCGCCCTGGGCCAGACGGTCCTTGGTGTCCTGATCGAGATCGGAGCCGAACTGAGCGAAGCTCTGCAGCTCGCGGTACTGCGAATAGAGCAGCTTCAGGGAGCCCGCGACCTTCTTGAGGGCCTTGATCTGGGCCGCGCCGCCGACGCGGGAGACGGAGATGCCGGGGTTGATGGCCGGCATGACGCCCGCATGGAAGAGCTCGGTTTCCAGGAAGATCTGACCGTCGGTGATGGAAATGACGTTGGTCGGGATATACGCAGAGACGTCGCCGGCCTGGGTCTCGATGATCGGCAGGGCCGTCAGGGAGCCGCCGCCGTATTCCGGGGCCATCCGGGCCGCGCGCTCCAGCAGACGGGAGTGCAGATAGAAGACGTCGCCGGGGTAGGCCTCGCGTCCGGGCGGGCGTCGGATCAGCAGAGAGATGGCACGGTAGGCCACCGCGTGCTTGCTCAGATCGTCGTAAACGACCAGCACGTCCTTGCCCTGGGCCATAAAGTATTCGCCCATGGTGCAGCCGGCGTAGGGGGCGATGTACTGCATCGGAGCCAGCTCCGAGGCAGTGGCCGACACGACGATCGTGTAGTCCATCGCGCCGTTGACGGTCAGCGTGTTCACGATCTGCGCCACCGTGGAGCGCTTCTGGCCAATGGCAACGTAGATGCAGATGACGTTCTGTCCCTTTTGGTTGATGATCGTATCGGTGGCAATCGTCGTCTTGCCGGTCTGGCGGTCGCCGATGATCAGCTCACGCTGGCCCCGGCCGATGGGGATCATGGCGTCGATGGCCTTGATGCCGGTCTGCAGCGGAACGGAAACGGAGCGGCGGTCGATGACGCCGGGCGCCGGCATCTCGATGGGGCGGAATTGCTCCGCCTTCAGCTTGCCCTTTCCGTCCACCGGTTCGCCGAGGGCGTTCACAACGCGTCCGATCAGGTTCTCCCCGACCGGGACAGAGACGACCTTGCCGGTCCTGCGGACGGTATCTCCCTCGCGGATGCCCGCGTCCGAGCCGAGAATGACCAGGGAGACGGAGTGCTCCTCCAGATTCTGCGCCATGCCGTAGGAGCCGTTCGGGAATTCCACGAGCTCGTTGACCATGCACTTCTCAAGGCCGGCCGCGCGGGCAATGCCGTCGCCGACGGTGATGACGGTGCCGATCTCGTTCTGCTCGATCCTGGTTTCGTAGTTCTTGATCTGAGATCGAATAATCTTCGTGATCTCGTCCGGTCTAAATTCCATGTTTTCCCTGCTTTCTGCTTTCAAAGTACGGTGTCGGAAAGCGTCTTTTTCAGTCCGTCAAGCCGCTGGCGGACCGTTCCGTCCAGCGCCTTGCCCTCATATTCCAGACGAATGCCGCCCAGAACGCCCGGGTCAATCCGGTTTTGCAGCTCCACCTGTTTCCCGGTGAGGCCGCTGACGCGGGAAATCAGCCTGTCGCGAAGGGACTCGCTCAGCGGGATTGCGGTGATCGCCTGAACCTCCAGAATCCCGTGGTCCTCGTTGTACCGGCCGCGGTATCTGCGCGCGCAGTTCGGCAGCTCCCGGATATGGTGCCGCTCGCAGAGCAGCTTCAGGAAGCTGAGCAGATAGGTGTGCACCCTGCCGGAAAAGGCTTCGTCGAGCGCAGCGAGCTGCTCCGGCTTGCGGATGTTGCTGGCCGAGAGCAGGCTAAAATAGTCCGGATTCTCCCGGAACAGCCCGTCCACACCGGTGAGCTCCCGCAGAAGCTGCTCGTCGAGCCCCTCGTCCCGCGCCAGATCATAGAGGGCGTCGGCATAGTTCTGAGCAGTCTGCGTCATACCGAATCCCCCATGTTCTGGAGAAAGTCCTCAATCAGGCGGGTATGATCCTGCTCGTCGATCTCTTTCTCCACAACCTTTTCGGCGATGTCGACGGCGAGCCTGGACAGATCGTCCTTGGCCTCGTTGAGAGCCTTTTTCTTCTCCAGCTCAATGTCTCTCGTCGCCTTTTCGCGCATCGCGTCAGCCTCGCTTCTGGCCTGGCGCAGGATCTCGTCGCCCTTGCGGCTGGCCTCCTGCGCGGCGGAGGAAATCATCTCCGCGGAGGTCTGCTCGGCCTCGGACAGACGCTTTTCATAGTCCGCCTTCTCCGCGGCCGCGTCGGCCTTTGCCTGCTCCGCGTCGGCGTAGAGGTCGTCAATCTCCTTCTGCCGGTCGTCGATCATCTTGTTGACCGGCTTGAACAGAAACTTTTTCAAAATCAGAAATGTAATCACCATGTTCAACAGCGTGAACAGGGCGGTCCAGGGATTAAAACCGATGAAGCTTTCAAATCCCTCATGCATTGGGACATCCCTCCCTTTTAATTGCGGTATCCGCCGATCGGAAAGGGCTCATCAGAACACGAAGAGCAGCAGCAGCGCAATGACGAGGGAGTAAATGCCGGTGGTCTCCGCGACGGCGCAGCCGACCAGCATGTTGGTACGCAGGTTGC
>CAMOLY010000101.1 GCA_946619065.1 uncultured Clostridia bacterium
CTCGCGACTGGAAAAAAGCGCGCTCAAGCGGCTGCGGAAGGCGATTGTCAGCTGAACGGTTTGCAAAACCCCGAAAAGCCCGGACGCACGCTGCGTCCGGACTTTTCGGGATCATTTTGATTCGAAGCGGATTCAGTCCAGGCCTTCCACAGAGGAGATCCGGCCGTCGGTCATGGTGATTGTGACGGTCCGGGGCGTGAAGGTGAAATCCTCACAGACCAGAACATCTGCGCGCCAGGTTCCGTCGGTCTGCAGCTTGGCGCTGAGGAGGCGGTAGCCGATCGGGTCCGGTTCAGGCTTGCGCAGATACAGGACTCCGTCGGCCTCGCGGACATAGCCGTCACAGAAGCGGCTGCTCACATCCTCGAACATAACGAATTCCAGCGCGGTCCGGAACAGGTCCGGATCCTCACTGCTCCGCAGCCAGCCGTCTTCGGCCTCCTGCATTTCTTTTTCCATGCCAAAATAGGTTAAGATCCGCTGCGGATTGCCGTTGCGGGCGTTCAGGATGCGGAAAAACCAGTAGATCATCGATCCGTCCGGGGTTTCCGCATAGCTTACGTCGGGCGTCGGCATCAAATCATCCGTCAGCTCAGGCAGGTGCTTCGAAGAGAAGGGATTGTACTCCCGTTTGTAATAGTCCATCATCGTCTGGACCGAGACGCCGAAGAAGTTATACTCGGCAACCTGCAGGCCCTCGTCCCAGGTGGAGTCGAACTGGTACCAGGTCCCGTCGATCCGCGCCACGTTCCAGATGTGGCTCTGGTACTCGCCGTTTGCGTCCACGACATTGCCGCCGGCGGTGAAGCACTCGATGCCGGCGAGATTGCAGAGATAGTAGAAGGCCTCGGTGTAGCCGGCGCACACCGTTTTATGTTTGATCATTGCGTCATAGAGCAGGTTGACGCCGTCTGAGGAATAGTAGTCGTCATGGTCATAGACCACGTTCTCGGTCAGCCAGTGGTAGAGATAGAGGGCGGACTGCTCCTCGTCATAATCGGCAGGGATCGAGTCCACCAGCGCCTCGGCCGCCGCAATCGCCTCGCGATAGTGCTTGAAGATCTCCGCGCCGCGCTCCAGACTGCCGATGGTGATCAGGAAGTAGCGCAGCGTCACGCCAGGCTCCACCTCCACGCTGTCGACCTTGCGGAAGCCCATGATGGAGTTGTTGTTGCGGTAGGTCGCGTTGAGATAGCGCTGGTTCGGCTCGATCTCCTTCAGATCGTAGTACACCGTCGGCAGCGCGATGCGGCTGAAGCCGTTGGCGTAGGCGTAGTCCAGGATCGGAAGCAGCTGCAAAAGCGACTGCGGCAGATACTGCTCAAAATAGTGGGTACGAGGCAGACGCTCCGGCTGATTCGCCAGAATCTCCGCCTTCGGGACGTTGCGGATTGTCACCGTTCCGTCGTCGGCGCGGACATAGAAGGCCACCTGGTCACCGGAGACCTCGCCCTCCGGCATCTTGTCGTTCCGGAAGGCCGCTTTCCAGGTGATGCTGTAGTCGGCCAGGGGCAACTCGCTCTCGTCCGGCAGCGGCTCGGTGGGCGATTCGGTTGGGGCATCGGTGGGCGCTTCGGTAGAAGGTTCGGTCGGGACCTCGGTGGGCGCTTCGGTCGAAGGTTCGGTCGGGACCTCGGTGGGCGCAGCGGTCGAGGCCGGGGCCTCGGTGGTCGGCGTCCGGGTATCGGACGGCGCAGCAGCAGTCGGCGTGCTTGCAGACGTCTGCGGGGCGGGTGATTCGGCGATTGCCTTACCGTCCGTCCGGCATCCGGAAAGAAGGCCACAAATCAGGGCCAGGAATAGCAGAAGAGAAATGGATCGTCTCATCGGGTTTCCTCCTGAATCTGTGTCATGGATCCCTGTGGGGCAGGCTGCGGCGCTCAGCGCTCCATCAGCTTGAGCACTTTCAGCTTCAGATCGGCAAGCCTGCCGGTGTAGGGGTGCTCGCGCAGGGAAAGGTTGAAGCGGTTGCTGCCGTAGAGAACGGTCTTCGGGTGGGTGAATTCCCGGAAGCCCCATTCGCCGTGATAGGCGCCCATGCCGGAGTGCCCGGTGCCGTTGAAGGGTACGCCTCGGACCATCAGGTGCAGAACGACCTCGTTGACGCAGCCGCCGCCGAACTGCTGCTCTGCCATCACCTTCTCGGCCCACTTGCGGTCCTTTGTGAACACGTAGAGGGACAGGCCGTGCTCCCGCTCCGCGATCTTGTCCATCAGCCGGTCCGCCTCCGCGTCCGGGAAGGGCACCACAGGCAGGAGCGGATTGAAGAGCTCCCGCTGAACGATCTCCTCGTCCATCCCGATCGGGTACAGGACGGTGGGCTCGAAGCGCAGGGTCTCCGGGTCTCCCCTGCCGCCCATCACAATCCGGTCGCGGTAGGCGTCCGCATCTGCCCGGGCAGCGTCGTAGGCCTTGCGGCCGATCAGGTGCGGGTACTCGGGGTTGTGGAGCGGGTCGATGCCGATCTGCTTTTCGTAGGCCGCGCGGAGCAGCTTCAAAAATTCGTCAGCGACCTCCCGGGCCACGGCGACCTGGTTGATGTTGATGCAGATCTGGCCGCTGTTGAGCAGCTTGAAGAAGGCGATCTTCCGGGCGGCGTCCTTGAGATCCGCGTCCTTGCGGACAACACACCAGTTGCCGGTCTCTCCGCCGAGCTCCAGAGCCACCGGGGTCAGATGCTTCGCGGCCTCGGTCATCACATGAACGCCGACGCGCGGGGAGCCGGTATAGAAAATCTTGTCGAAGCGGGCAGCCAGACACATGTCCGCCACATCGTGTCCGCCGTCGATGACCGTCACGTACTCCTCCGGGAAGGCGCGGGCGATAATCTTCCGCAAAACCGCAGTGGAGGCTGCGGATTTCGATGAGGCCTTCAGAACAGCGGTGTTGCCGCCGGCAATGGCCGGAATCAGTGCTCCAAGAGAGAGCATGAAGGGGAAATTGAACGGAGAGAGGATCAGGACCACGCCATAGGGCATCTTGTAAACCTTGGTGCGGACACTGGGAAAGCAGTGCAGACCGCTGAAGTGCTTCTCCGGCCTTGCCCAGACTTTCATCCCGTGCAGCGTCTCGTTGAGCTCCAGCAGGACCGCGCCGACGTCGCAGAGATAGCCCTCCATGTCGGTCCGTCCCAGGTCCTCATGGAGCGCGGCGAGGATCTGGCTCCGGTGGAAGGCGATGGACTCCTTGAGCTTTTTGAGCTGGGCAACGCGCCAGTCCGGGTCCAGAGTCGCGCCGCTCCGGAAAAACCGCCGCTGGGCGTCGACAATTTCATGGACCCGTTCAGGTGTCATTTCAATACCACATTTTTCCATTTTCCGTTTTCAACCTTCAACATTTTTGACACGATGACCGCAGGGCCGGCTCCGAACAGAGCCGACCCTGCGGTACGGTGTTATTTCTTGCCTCTGGCCTCGGCAATGTCGTTTTTACCGTCGTGATTGGCGTCCGGACCGCCGCTGTACATTTCCTCGCGGACGGTGACGCCGCGGGCCTCGCGCTGCTTTTCAACCTGATCCGAGAGCAGATCCTTGACGTGCTTGGCATCGCGCACACGCCGGATTTCGAATTCGGGGCTGGTGCGGTCGGAGGAGCAGCAGTGAATCGTGCCAACGCGGTCAAGCCGGTCGCGGATCGTGCGCTTGAGCGAAACATCCGTAATCCGGTAGAGGCGGATCTCCTCCTCGGTCTGGCGGATGAAGCCCTGGTCGATGAGCAGCTTCTCATCGGTGAGAACGTACTTGGTGAAGGACCACGGCAGTCCGAAGAGGGTGCGCTTGCGGTCACTCCAGACGGTATTGCTCGGAAGCTTTGCCATTTCAGATTACCTCTCTTCCTTTTTTATTCCACAGTCACGGACTTGGCGAGATTCTTGGGCTTGTCGATGTCGCAGCCACGAAGCAGGGCGACATAGTAGGCGAAGGTCTGCAGCGGGATGATGGTCAGGCTGGGCTGGAGCAGCGGATGGGTCTCGGGGACCAGGATTACAGACGGAATCGTTTTTTTGATCTCCTCGGCATGCTTCTCCGTGGTGACGCCGAAGACGTCCGCGCCTCTGGCGCGCACTTCCTTGACGTTGGACATTGTCTTGTCGAAGAGCTTGTCGACAGTGGCAACCGCCACGACCAGCGTCCCCTCCTCGATCAGGGAGATGGGGCCGTGCTTGAGCTCGCCGGCGGCGTAAGCCTCGGAGTGGATGTAGGCGATCTCCTTGAGCTTCAGGCTGCCCTCGAGACAGA
>CAMOLY010000102.1 GCA_946619065.1 uncultured Clostridia bacterium
AAGCGGATGATCATGTCCTCCTCCAGCCAGCCCAGCAGCACGCCCACATAGGACCCGAGGGTCAGCACCATGCCGCCCGCGAAGACGATCACGCCCCGGCGGAAGCTGTGGGTGCCCAGCGTGGCAGACAGGCCGGACAGGATGACAAACAGCGCGCCGCCGTACACCATCACAGCTTCAATCGCCCTGGGGATTGTAAACAGGCCCAGAACCTGGCTGCCGAAGAACAGCGTATGAGACGCAATGACGCAGAGGATCAGAAAGCCGCGGACCGCGTCTACCTCCCAGATACGGTCGCGGGTACTCATTGGTTCACCTTTGCGTTGGCTTCCTCCTGCAGAACGCGGTAGGCGACCTTGCCCACCAGCGTCTTCGGAAGCTCCGGGCGGAACTCGATCTCGTAGGGCATCGCGTACTTTGCAATGTGCTTGCGGCAGTGTTCAAAGAGCTCCTGCCGGACCTCCTCTGTGGGTTCGACGCCCGGACGAAGCACGACGTAGGCCTTGACCTTCTCCATCTTGTACTTGTCCTTGACGCCGATCACGCAGGAGAGCAGGACTTTTTCGTGGCCGTCGATGATGTTTTCCAGCTGGCTCGGATAGACGTTGTAGCCAGAGGTGATGATCATGCGCTTGATGCGCTGGCGGAAGTAGACGAAGCCGTCGCTGTCCATGGTACCCAGATCGCCGGTGTGGAGCCAGATCCTGCCGTCCGCGTGGCGGCGCAGGGTCTGCGCGGTCTCCTCGGGGTTGTCCATGTAGTACATCATCACGGAGGGGCCGGAGATGCAGATCTCGCCCTCGATGTTCGGGTCGACCTCTTCCTCGGTGCCGGGCGTGACGATTTTATACCAGGTATCCGGGAACGGAACGCCGATGGAGCCGGAGCGGGCATAATCCTTCGGCGTCAGGCAGGAGGCCGTGACGCACTCGGTGGTGCCGTAGCCCTCGCGGATCTGGATCTTCGCGTTGTGGGCCTTCAGGAACTCGTCCACCTTGTGCTTGAGCTCCACCGAGAGGGAGTCGCCGCCGGAGAACATGCCGTCGAGGAAGCTCAGGTCGGCTTTCTTCAGCAGATCCGTCCGAAGCAGGGCCTCAAAGAGCGTCGGAACACCAGGGATCAGGTTCGGCTGCTTCTTGATCAGCAGCTTCGCGTAGGTATTGACGCTGAAGCGCGGGACCAGAATGCAGGTCGCTCCGCCCACCAGCGCCGTGTGAATGCCGATGCCGAGGCCGAAGCCGTGGAAAATCGGCATGACGGAGAGCATCTTCTTGCCGTGGATCGTGGGAAGCCCGGAGGCCGCGATGGTCTGCAGGGCAGTGGCGTTGAAGTTGGCGGAGGAGAGCATGATGCCCTTCGTGGTGCCGGTGGTCCCGCCGGAATACAGGATGGAGGCGCCATCCGTGTAGGAGATCGGATGCTCCGGAAGGGTGGAGATCCGGGAAGCGCCCCGAAGGAAGTCCTTCCAGCGGAGATAATCGCCGCCCTTCGGAAGCTTGGGAACCTTGCGGGCGTCCTTCGTCATCGGATAGAGCAGATTCAGCGGCGCCGGAAGCTCATCCTTGATGAAGGCGACCAGAACCTTGGTCGGGTGTTCAAGCTCGGCGCGGATGCCGTCGATCTTGCCGTAGAACTGGTCGAGGGTCAGCACCGCCTTGGAGTGGGAGAAATTCAGATAGAAGGCGATCTCAGACGGAGCCGACAGCGGATGGATCATATTGGAGACGGCGCCGATCCGATTGAGCGCGTAGAACGTCTCCAACGCCTGGGGGCAGTTCGGCATGCAGATGGTAAAGCGGTCTCCGGTTTCGATGCCCATTGCCAGCAGGGCCCGTGCAACCCGGTCGATCCGGGCGAGAAAATCGGAATAGCGGACGGTTTTGCCCTGGAATTCATAGGCAATGCTGTCCGGATACCGTTCGGCGGAATCCCGCACCATCTCATAAAGCGTTTTCTTCGGGTAGTCGAGGGTGCGCGGCATGTCTCCATAGAACTTGTACCATGGAGCACTCGCGGAAATACCCATCTTTCTCTTCCTTTCCGTTGGTTAATAGAATTATTATAATGGATCATCAGAGCAAATGCAAGAAGCATTTTCCCGTTTCAAGGAATGTGCAGCACAGCATTCGTTTTCCCGCTCAGCGCACGAGCAGACGGGCCAGGGGCGGCCGGCGGACCTTCATCGCGCCCTTCGGGCAGAACTCCTGGCAGCAGAAGCAGCGGATGCAGGTTCCGCGGGAAATCACCGGCCTGCCGCCCTTCATCGTAATGGCCTTCGCCGGACAGATCTGCTCACATTTCCGGCAGCCGACGCAGAGAGACTTTTCCACGCCGGGCCTTGCGGCGATGCTCCTGCGCAGAAATCCGCTGAACAACGCACCGCCTTTGCCTTTCATCAGATTCTGAAACTGCAGGCCGCTGCGCTCCGAAATCGTCTGAAAACCCGGGCAGACAAAGCGCATCCAGTCTCCGTCCACCGACAGCGCCTCCACCCGCTCCGGGACCAGCCCCCGCGAGACCGCCGCGCAGAGCGTCGGCACCGTCTTCGGGTCTAAGCCGATCAGATGCGCGCAGACCAGATCGAGCTTATGCGGATTTTCTCCGGCCAGAACCAGGCCCAGGGGACGGGGCGCGCCAGCGGTGGGTCCGTTGCCCTCCATGGCAACCACGGCGTCGACGAGATGCAGCTGCGGCTTCCAGAATTCGTCGAGATCGACGAGCATATCGGCGAAATCCTCCGGCTTCGGATAGCGGAAGTGGTACTCCGGCTTCATCGTGCCTGGGATCGTGCCGAAGAGATTCTTCGCCGCGCAGGAAAGGCCCATCATCCCGTGGGATTTCAGCTTGCAGAAATTGATGACGCCGTCACAGGCAAGAAGCCACGCAGTCACCGTGGCGGTCTTCGCAATCTTCGCCTCCGGCAGAGAGACCTCCCGGACGCCGAAATCGGCGTTCAGCTCCGCATCCACCGTATCCATCCCGGTGGCGCGGTAAATGCGGTTCAGCGCCAGGGCAGTGTACAGACCTCCCGGACTGTCTCCGATCACCGGCACGGCGCCGCGGTCGCGGAGCATCCGGCACAGGACCTCCAGGAGGGCGGGATGGGTCGTCGCGGCGGCGTCCGGCTTTTTGGCGGCGACCAGGTTCGCTTTGATCCCGACGCGCATGCCCGGCTTCACCCAGTCCAGGCCGCGGGTGGCGGCGATCACCTGTTCCAAGGCGGCGCGGCAGTCTTCGGGAGCATAGGAGGGGCATGGCGCAAGCGCAAGATCCGGCATTGTTTTCACCTCGTTTTCAACTTTTGAGATTATACCACATCCCACGCTCCGGCGCAAGCCCCGCCATGCCGCGGCGCCGTTTTTGAGAAACGGACCGATCGCGGCCGCATGAAACGGCGAATCCGGGAAATACTACCATCAGACTGTATTTCTCGGAGGCAACATGCAGGGAAAGGTAGAAATCTGCGGGGTGAACACCTCGCGTCTTCGCACGCTGAAGCCCGGCGAGTCGGAGGAGCTGCTGCGGCGCAGCCGAAACGGCGACCGGGCCGCGCGGGAAAAGCTGATTGAGGGCAATCTCCGGCTGGTTCTGTCCGTGATCCAGCGCTTTTTGGGCCGCGGAGAGAATCCGGACGACCTGTTTCAGGTGGGCTGCATCGGTCTTTTGAAGGCAATTCAGAATTTTAACCCCGACCTCGACGTCAAATTCTCCACCTACGGCGTGCCGATGATCGTCGGCGAGGTGCGGCGGTATCTGCGGGATTCCTCGCCGCTGCGGGTCTCGCGATCGATCCGGGATCTGGCATACCGGATTCTGCAGAGCAAGGAGCGGCTGATGATCCGGCTGGGCCGGGAGGCAACCATGGAGGAAATCGCACAGGATCTGGACGTGCCTGTCGCCGCGGTCTCGGAAGCCATGGATGCGATTTCCACCCCGGTCTCCCTCTATGAGCCGGTGCACAACGACGCCGGCGATCCGCTGACCGTCATGGACCAGATCCGGGATCCGAAAAACACGGACGAGCAGTGGATCGAGGAACTGACCCTGCGCGAAGCAATGGCCGGGCTCGGGGAGCGGGAGAAAAACATCCTCGCCCTGCGCTATTACGACGGCAAGACGCAGGTGGAGGTCGCCGGGGAGATCGGCATCTCTCAGGCCCAGGTCTCGCGACTGGAAAAAAGCGCGCTCAAGCGGCTGCGGAAGGCGATTGTCAGCTGA
>CAMOLY010000103.1 GCA_946619065.1 uncultured Clostridia bacterium
ATCGCCTGAAAGACCTCCGGACTGACCTGGATCGTTCCCTCGGCAACCGCGGTTCTGGCCGTGATTTCTTTCCCGGAGACATCCACCATTCTGGCATTTCCCCGGTCGTCAAAATGGGTAAACTCCATCCCCGACACGCCCTTTCTTCCCTGTGTTTTACAAAAAGTATATCACAGCGCGGCACGAATTGCCATACCCGCGGTTCACAAAATCCCTTTCAGAAAGATTTCCAGCCCGATCCCGATCAGGATGACGCCGCCGAGCACGGAGGCCCTTCCGGCGAGCTTCGTTCCGAAGTGTTTTCCGATTCTCAGCCCTGCCATGCAGAGGCCGAAGGTCACAAGTCCGATGATCAGCGCCTCCGTCATCGCGGCGGTCCAGCTGAAATCGGCAATGGTGAAGCCCACCGAGAGCGCGTCGATGGAGGTCGCGACGCCCTGCAGAAGCAGGCCGCCCAAGCCCACCGCGGCGGGTTCTGCATCATCGCCTTCTCCCCGAAGGCCCTCCAGAAGCATTTTTCCTCCGATATAGCCCAGAAGCAGCAGGGCAATCCAGGGGATCAGGCGATGAAAGCCCTCGAACAGCTCCGCAATGGTATGAACACAGGCCCAGCCCAGCAGGGGCATCAGGACCTGAAACACGCCGAACGTTCCGGCGATCAGGCACATTCTCTCCGTTTTCATCCGGGGCTCATGAAGGCCGTTGGCCATGGAGACGGAAAAGGCGTCCATCGCAAGCCCGACGCCGAACAGAATGCTGTTCAGGCAGAACAACAGTTTCTCTTCCATTTCCTCTCCTCCCCCTTTCCGGTTACGCATTGTCTGCAACATTACCATGCGCCGGAAAGCTTGTCAAGAGAAAGTGGCAGTTTCACGGGCATCTTGCCAAAACAGCATCACAAACAGTTGAATTTGCCCATCACATTTGCTATAATAATTTATTCATAATTACTAAGGATAAAGGAAATGTCAGAGTCTATCTGGAAAATCCCATACAAAAAGCCGGACAGCCAGGCTCTGGAACAGGCCGGCATTCCGAGACTGCTGGCAGAGGTTCTCGCTTCCCGCGGAATTGTCTCCCCTTCCCAGGCGCACGCGCTCTACAGTGCCGGTGCGGCAAGTCTTCTGGACCCGCTGGAGATTCTGGGGATGAAGGAAGCCCGCGACCGGGTTCTCCGGGCGATCCGGCAGAAGGAGCACGTCACGGTCTACGGCGACTATGACGTCGACGGCATTACCGCCACCTGTCTTCTCACGGATTATCTGCGCAGCTGCGGGGTGGACTGCCGCTGGTACATTCCCGACCGCAACGATGAAGGCTACGGCCTGAACTCCTCTGCCCTGCAGAAGCTCCGGGAAGAGGGCTGCACCCTCGTCATCTCCGTCGACTGCGGCGTGACCGCCACGGAAGAGGCGGTCTTTGCCCAAAGTCTCGGCCTCGATCTCGTGATCACCGACCACCATGAGTGCAAAAATGGTTCCATTCCCGAGGCCTGTGCCGTCGTCGACCCCAAGCGTCCCGATGATACCTATAAAAATCCTCATCTTGCCGGTGTCGGCGTTGCCTTCAAGTTGGTCAGCGCCTGCAGCGGAGATCAGCTTGCCGTCCTTGAGCGCTATGCCGACCTGGTCGCCGTGGGAACCGTCGCCGATGTGATGCCGCTGACCGGGGAAAACCGCTACCTGGTGCAGAAGGGTCTTCAAAAGCTGGAGACCGATCCCCGTCCGGGCTTTTACGCCATCATGAACGAACCCGGCACGCTCCCGCGCAAGCCCAACGCCGGATTCATCGGTTTTACGCTGGCGCCGCGTCTGAACGCCGCGGGCCGCCTCGGTCAGACCGAAAAAGCGGAGGAACTGATGCTGACCGAGGACGCGGAAGAGGCCGCCCGCCTCACGGCGGAGCTCGGCGAGCTGAACCGCCAGCGCCAGAAGATCGAAAACGACATCTGGCGTGACGCCCAGAAGCAGCTCCGTACGGAGACTCCCACAGGGCCGATTGTTCTCTCTGCCGAAGGCTGGCACCAGGGCGTCATCGGCATTGCCGCCTCCCGTCTGGCGGAGCAGTACGGTCTGCCGACGGTGATGATCAGTCTGTCCGGTGAAAACGGAAAGGGCTCCTGCCGCAGCTGCAAAGGCTTTAACCTCTATGAAGCCCTCTCGGCCTGCAGCGAGTACCTGGAGGGCTTCGGCGGCCACGCGCTGGCCGCGGGGCTCACCATCCGCCGTGACCAGATCGAGGGCTTCCGCAGTGCGCTCAACCGCTATTATGCCGAACACCGCCCGGAGCCTCAGCCGGATGTCAGCTGTGACCTTCTGCTCTGCGACAGTTCCCTGCTCAGCATTGAAAATGTCCGGGCGCTGGACCTTCTGGAACCCTACGGAAGCGCGAACCCCAAACCGGTTCTCTGCATCAGCGACGTGCTGCTGCTCTCCGCCTACGGTGTCGGCGCCCAGAAGCAGCATCTGAAATTCAGCGTCGAGTTCGACGGACTCCGCTTCGACGGGATCTTCTTTTCTCACTCGAAAGACGCGCTGGGGCTCCAGGTCGGCGACCGCATCGACCTTGCCTTCACCCCGCAGATCAACGACTACATGGGCAATGTTTCGGTCCAGCTGACCGCCTGCGCCATGCGGACGCACTGCCCCCAGGGGCTTTGCGCCAGGATTCTGGAGAAGGACTGCAGCGCGCTTTGGGCCGCCGTCTCCTTCCGTCCGACCCGCAATGACTTTGTCTCGCTCTGGCGGCGCTACGGGGCCGAGCTGCATGTGGCCTCTTCCCTGGAGGGGGTGCTCTCCCTCTGTCCGCCCGAGATGTCACCGGAGCGCTTCTGTCTCTGCCTCGCGGTCTTCTCGGAGGCCGGTCTTCTCTGCAGTGACGACGGAAGCGTCTACCGAAGCCGCTATATCCGTCAGGAAAAGAAAGCCGATCTCGATGCCACCGAAATCATGAGAATTCTTCGCAGCCTCTGAGTTCTGCGTTTATGAGTTTTATGAGGATACTGTCATGGCCGATCAAACCGACATTCTGAAAAACCACACTCCTCTCGATCCCGACCGGATGTTTGCCGAGCTGGAAGAGAAGCTTCAGCAGCAGGTACACCCTGTGGATCTTAACCGGATCCGCTCCGCCTATGAGACGGCCAAAGCCGCCCACAACGGTCAGAAGCGCAAGGACGGCAGCCCGTACGTCACCCATTGCGTCGCCGCGGCAGACATCGCGGCGGACATGGGGCTGGATGAGGACAGCATCGTCGCCGCCCTTCTTCATGACGTGATCGAGGACACCAGTCTCACGCACGAAGACATTGCCCGCCAGTTCGGGAACTCCGTCGCCGACATCGTGGAAGGCGTCTCCAAGCTGACCCGTGTCCAGTACACCAGCAAGGAAGACGAGCAGATGGAGAACCTGCGCAAGATGCTTCTGGCCATGGCCAAGGACATCCGCGTCATCCTCATCAAGATCGCCGACCGCCTGCACAACATGCGCACGATGGACTATCAGTCTCCCGAAAAGCAGCGCAGCAAGTCGCTGGAGACCATGGAGATCTACGCCCCCATCGCGCACCGTCTGGGCATGCAGCGCGCCAAGTGGGAGCTGGAAGACCTCTCCCTGCAGTACCTGGACCCCCAGGGGTATAAGGAAATCACCGAGACGCTGGATCGGCGGATGCCCGAACTGGAAGCCTTCATGGACAGCATGAAGGAGAAGATCCGCATCCGTCTCGAGCAGGAGGGGATCAACGCCTCCATCTTCTGCCGCATCAAGCATGTCTACAGCATCTATCGCAAGATGTACACCCAGAAGCTTGCCCTCAACGGCATCTTCGACCTCTGCGCCTTCCGTGTAATCGTGGACTCCATCCCCGACTGCTACAACGTTCTGGGCATCATCCACGACATGTTCAAGCCCGTTCCGGGCCGTTTCAAGGACTACATCTCCACCCCCAAGCCGAACATGTACCAGAGCGTCCACACCACCGTCATCGGCTCCGAAGGCATTCCCTTCGAGGTCCAGATCCGGACCTGGGAGATGCACTATACCGCCGAGTACGGCATTGCCGCGCACTGGAAGTACAAAATGGGCGACGGAAGCAGCGCCCTGCGAAACGGCGATGAAGACAAGTTCGCCTGGGTCCGCCGCCTGCTGGAGAGCCAGCAGGAATCCGACG
>CAMOLY010000104.1 GCA_946619065.1 uncultured Clostridia bacterium
CGACGGCGGTCCAGGCGTCTGCCGGTCCGACCCGTTTGGTCGGAAACGGCTGGTCGCTCCTGCTCCAGCCCGGCGGGTTTGGCCGCCGGGGCGGCATGTGGCCGGAACTGGCCAGCTGCCAGTATGTGTCCGGTAGCCATGGGGAAATCGGCCGCGGCTCGGATGGCTGGATCCTTGTCGACATCGGCTCTACCAACGGCACTTTCGTGAACGGTCAGCGCCTGGAATCCGGCCGAGGATTTCCTCTGAGGAAAGGAGACCGTGTCCGCATTGCAACCCTTGATTTCACTGTAGAATGAAACTCGATATCCAGGCCATCTGCCACAAAGGTCTTGTGCGGGATAACAACGAGGATGCGCTGTCCGTCGGCGGCGTGATCCTGCGCGATGACGCCACCAACCTGGTGGTCACCATATCTCTCGAAGGCTTCTTCTACCTGCTGGTCGCCGATGGCATGGGCGGCCATGAGCACGGGGAAGTGGCCAGCCGCTTCGCCCTGGAGGAGATGGAAGAGCAACTGTCGCTGCACCAGATCCAGCCGGACAGTTTCGAAGACGATGCACGCGAAGCGGCGCACTACATCGCCGTGAAGCTCAACCGTACCGCCGCCGATCAGGGCCAGGCGCTTCCGATGGGCTGCACGCTCACGGGCGTGGTCTGGCACTACGGCCGAACCTGGCTGCTGAACGCGGGCGACAGCCGGACCTACCGCTTCCGGGGCGGCATGCTCCGCCAGCTGACGACCGACGAAACGGAGCGCGGCTACACCGGTGATCCGACGGCGAGCAAACTGCTGCTGAATTGCTTGGGCGGTGGCACTGAAGGCCACCTGGCCGTAAACTCCCTGGACGGGAAACTGCTCGAAGGAGACGTGCTGCTGGTCTGCTCCGACGGACTCTGCGACATGGTTCCGGACGAGACGATCGAAACGGCGCTTGCGGACGGAGCCGGTGCGGAGGATCTTCTCCGGATGGCCTGCGATGCGGGCGGTGTCGACAATATCTCCATTATCTTGGCCAAAATCCTGTAAACGATGAGTACATCAAGTCCCTCTGGCTGGCGCCGATACAACATTTTCATTTCGTCCACGTTCAAGGACATGGACTTCGAGCGGGACATCATCAAGTTCCGCATCATCCCGGCCCTGAACCGTCGTTTCCGTGACCGGCGGGTCGAGCTTCAGGCCATCGATCTCCGCCTGGGCGTGAACACCTCGGACATGACCGAGGCGGAGAGCGAGCGCAAGGTGCTTTCCGTGTGCACCTCCTGTATCGACAGCGCCCGGCCTTTCTTCATCGGACTGATCGGCAAACGCTACGGCTGGATCCCGCCCATGGAGCGCTGGCAGGAGTTTACCGCCAAACTCTCGGACGAGGAGCAGGCGCTGCTTGCCGGCACGGCCGGGTGCAGCGTGACGGAGATGGAAATCGTCTACGGTGCCCTGTCGCAGGAGAGTTTCGATACGTCCCACGTCCTGTTCTACCTGCGGGATGACAGTTCCTACGAGGGACTGCCGGAAGATTTGCTGCCGGCCTTCTGCGACAGCGATCCGGACCTCCTCCGGAAGCTGGATGCGCTCAAGGACAAGGTCCGCCGGCTCTTCGGCGCGTTGGGCGGCGAGGACGACCGCTGCACGCCGTATAGACTGGCTTGGCGCGACGGCCACTTCGAGGGGGAAGACTTTGAACGGATTGTGACGGAGCAGCTGGCCCTGCAGATAGAGCTGGAGACCGCCCGGGAGGAGGAAGCCGGTGCTGCAAGCTGGTGGGTGCAGGAGAAGGAGCTGGAAGAATCCACGCTGCTGCGCCTGCTGCCGGGTTCGGTGGAAACCTCCCTGGCCCAGGATCCCGACGAGAAAAAGAGCGAAGAAGAGGATCCCTCCGACCGGGTGGCCTGGTATGTACCGGGCATAGGCGCCAGTACGCACATGGCACAGGAATATGCCAGCTGGGACGAAGATGCGGATGTGGTGCGGCTGCTGGCCGTGTTCGGCCTGTCGGAATACAGCAATGCCATGCGTCCGGTACTGGCTCGCTGGATCCATGAGCTCGCGCTGGTCACGGGTCGGGAGGAGATCCCGGACGACGACCTGTTGCTGGGCAAATTGCCTGAGACGGAGTTAAATGCCCTGTTCGCTTCGCTCGTACAGGAAGTTCGCGACGCAGACAAATATATCTACATTTTCCTCGACGACGTCGAGGCCCTCGAGACAACGGCAGCCAAGGACCTGTACATGCCCTGGCTTGACCGGGTGGCGGATCAGGTGAACATCCTGGTGAACCTGCAGGATGAGAGCGAGGCCCGCACGAAATTCCTCTCGGCGCACGCATACCCGGCCCGGTTGATGGTGCCCGGCATCGTGGATGCGGAGGATGCGGAGGCGCTGATTTCCCGCTATGAGAAGACGTATTTCCTGGAATTGCCCGCAGCCGTCCGGAAGGCCATGCTGGATGCGGCGGAAGGTGATCATGATTGCCTGTTGCCGATCAAGGTACATAGTGTCTTCCGTCTTTTCGAATCCCTCACCCAGGAGGATTTCAAGCGGATCCGCGCCAGCGAGGGCAGCCAGATCGACGCCATCAACGGCTATCTCGAAGAGATCTGGGGTGAGATGCCGGATACCCCTTACGACCTGATGACCCATATGGTCAACAATATTCTCTACAACCTCGGGCTGGGGGAGCAGATGCGCCAGGCTTTCTGGTACATTGCTGCGGCCCCGGGAGGTCTCCGGGAGAGCGATATCGCCCATTTTGCCGGGGAGGACTGGGATGTGGTCCAGTTCTACCGGGCGATGAATTTCCTGCAGGATTTCTTCTACGAGGACCGGACCCGCCATCTGTGGCGCGCAAAATACATCACGCAGGCTGAAGACGGCCTGCAGAAGCGCCAGAAGGAGATTTCGTCCTATCTGCTGACGCTGGATCCCGCAGATTCCCTGCGGGAGACGATGGGCCTGTATTACGCGCTCAAGAGCGGCGATCCCGGGCATTTCCCGTCCTATCTGGTCGAAGGAGACTATCTTCACGGCCAACAGATAAAAGACTTGCTGCGTTTCTACAGTCCCCAGGTCCGCCAGTTGGCACGGGAGGGCTTTTTCGACAGCCCGGATTTTGAACAATACTGTCGGGCGCTGACGCCTTCCGTCAGGTTGCAATTGTTCATGGATATCTTGACCGGGATGTCAGACCTGCAGGAAGAGTTGCATCTGCTGACTAAACGGATGGGAGAGTGGCTGGAAGATGTCCGTTTGGATGACCTGTCGGTCATGGATGCGTTTACCTATGCGTCCATCCTGGCTATGCCCCAGGATTCAATACCCCATCTGGAACTGGCGCTGAAGGCGGCGCGACGCTGCGCAGAAGAGGGTTTTGAAAACGCGCAGCAGTTGGTTTCCGGCGTGTCCGCCCCCCTGTTGGCCCTGTACAAGAAGAAAGGACAGCAGTCCAAGGCGAGAATTCTCCGCAAGGAGATGGACGAAGCGGAAGGTGCTCAGACCAGCCTGAAAGCGCGGTATATGGCACTGATTCGCATTATCCACGAAGCCAGGAGCCGCCGCGGGCTGTTCCGCAGAAAGGACGCGGATCTTTCGCTGCTCGACAGTTTCTTTGATAAATACTATGCTATTTGTCAGGATTTGGACACGGGCAAGGAGAGTTTCGAAGCTTTCTTCATGTCCACCCAACTGATGATGATGGCGTTGGTTGCGCTGCAGGAGGAGAAGGCATATGATCGTTTTCTGGAAGAGTGGGTCCGCTTCGAACCCTGGATGGAGTCGCTTTATGAGATGGACAATTTCTTCAGCTACAAGCCTTGTGTGGAACGCTTCTTAGATTACAACTCTGCTTTATTTATGGTTCTCTCCAATATGAAACCGTCCGGAAACCGGAAAGACCTGTTGGCGCAAATGCTTGATTTCACTTCGCAGGCGTGTTTCAGCGCTGTCGACCGACTGAAGGAACTGGATTCAGACCATCCGCTGATCGCGATGTTCCGGGAGAAAAAGGCCCGCTTGCCGGAGACAGAAATGGACGTGCCGGTTGAGGAGATTGACAAGAAGATTGTAGAACTGTATAAAGAATATTGCGAACAATGATACGCCGTAGAA